>NZ_CAWNXG010000010.1:0-152815 GCF_963878145.1 Photorhabdus sp. S10-54
GTTCTGCGTGAGTTTGGAACATTTTACCGTACCTCAATGAAATAGTTATTACTAAGATCAGCAAAATAGAAAAAGATTCAAAAAAATCCCCCGATTTTTTATCAGGGGATTTGTGTATGAAAGACAGTGTCAGCATGGGGTCCTGCTGTAACATTCGGGTTAAAATGCCTTCTGTTACCACTTCAAGGCGAGTAGTTGCACTCATTTTCGTTTCTGAACGCATCCGGTAACCCACGGTCTGCCCGATATTTTCATTCAATTGAGCGGCAAGGCGATTGGCGACACTGCGAGCAGCAATCCGCCGTGGTTCTAACATTATGATACGCCCAGAGAAATCGGCTTTTTTCAGAATTTCCAATGGCAAAACCGTCGATTTCCCGGCCCCAGCCGGAGCATGAAGCAGGACCTGTTGTGAACTTTTCAACGTACTCAGGACAGGCTCGACGACCTCATATACAGGCAATAAAGACACAAACACTCCATACAAAGAAAGTTAACTTTCAACCGCCGGCATTGTAGCATTGCCTGCTTCAATCTTATGCCATCCGTCATTAGGGCGTTTTTATGAAATTCTATCCACTGTGCCAATACAGGGTACAGACAGAATATAATCATACATAATTGCCATTGATACAGTAATATTGCGGTTTCTGTTTTTAAAAACAAATAGTTAGATTAGATATATAAATAATTTTAATGTCAAATACATTGATAAATTCATTTAATGTGCTAATCTTTTAATTACTTAGATTCTTAATTATTTTTACAAAGTTATGAAAGGAGTTTAAAATTGGGCTCTGAATTTTGCTTTGTCAAATATGGTTTTGATAAAAATTTAAATGAATTAACAAATGAGTTTCAATTTGATGAGTTATCTACCGGAAGAATACTCTTCCGTAATACAACAAATGTATCTAAATTTAAAAGTGAAAGATATACTGATTTTTTAATTGGTAATATATATAACATATCTACCATCAGATTCATTCTTGGAAAAATAGAAGGAAGAGCTGGTGTGCTTAGCGATGTGGAGGTTTTATTATTAATTAGAGAAAAATTTGGCAATTCCATTATTTCTATAGCAGAAGGGGATTATTGCCTTTTTATTGAGGATAAAAAAGGAAATATAGAAGTAACAACAGAGTCTAGAGGATTAAATTTAGTAAATTTAGTACAGACAGATTTTATTTGGATTACTAATAGCTTGAAGATTGTTGGTAAGGTAGAGGGAGATAAAGCTTTTGATTTCAAATCTGAAAGCGAAGTTATTAAGAGCTCACTAAAACCAGATAATTTTTCACCAATAAGAAATGTGTCTAGATGAAAGCCTGGTACAATAAATAAATTAACATTTGATGAACAAAGATATCCTCATTTAGGAGTTGAGTATGTAATACCTCCTGTAGAGGAAAATTCTTTTGATATAAAAGAAAGTGACCTTCTTGAAATAATTGATTCTGATTTGAGAAATTCTATTTCCCGGTTATCTAAAAATAATAAAACTATAGGTGTTCCACTATCAGGAGGATTAGATTCAAGTTTAGTTACTGCTTTAGCATCAAAGTATTTTGATAAAGTAAAAACATGATCTATAGGAACAGAATTAAGCAATGAATTTGAATTTTCTAAAATTGTTTCTGATTATCTCGGTACAGAACACGAAGTTAAAATTCTTAGTGAAGATGAAGTTATATCAGGTGTAGTAAAAGCTATTTATCATAATGAAATATTTGACGGATTATCTTCTGAGATTCAATCAGGATTATTTAATGTTTATGAATTAGCAAAAGGAAAAGTTAACTCATTGATAACAGGATATGGTTCTGATCTATTATTTGGAGGGATATTAGAACCCGGAAAATCCTATATTGAACCAAATAAAATATTATCTGAGCAAGTTTATAGAACTAAATGGACAGGAGAATTTTCAACTCATGGAGCAGGAAATTATGGGTTGAACGTTTATCACCCATTTTGGACTAATAATCTTATATCTTTATGTCATAATTTGGACCCATACTTTAAAATAAGAGATAATGAAGTTAAAAATATTTTACGAGAATATGCAAACAGTATAAATATCCTCCCAAAAGAAATAATATGGAGAAAAAAAATAGGTATTCATGAAGGATCATCTGTCAATAAGTTTTTTGCAACAATGATAGGAACTGAAGTAAATAACTATCAAGATAAAACAAGGTTTAGTTATTCTATATATAAAGAGTTTTTGACAGGAAAATTGTCAATTGAAGAAGCAAATTCAACCAAGTTGCGTGAAATTATAAAAAGGAGTTAGATATGGTAATAGAAAGAGATTTTAGCTCAATTAGAGTAATTATACTTAACCATGAAAATAAGCATAATCCATTTAGTGAAAGCTTAGAAAATTCAATTAAAAAATCTTTAATTAAAGCTGATCAAGATGACAATGTTAAAGCCATTGTTGTTTATGGTGGAGAGAATCGTTCTTTTTCTTCTGGGGGAGATTTCAATGAAGTTAAAAATCTATCAGGAGAAAATGTGGAACGTTGGATAGATAGAGTGATAGATCTATATTGTGCTGTTTTAAACGTAAACAAACCAACAGTAGCTGCGGTAGATGGTTATGCTGTAGGAATGGGATTTCAATTTGCTCTAATGTTTGACCAAAGAATTATATCAAGCGAAGCTAAATTTATAATGCCTGAATTAAAACACGGTATTGGTTGTTCTGTAGGTGCAGCTATACTTAGTTTTACACATGGACATAATATAATGAGAAAAATTGTATTTGAATGCGAAGAACTTTCATCAGAAATGTGTATTAAATACAACATTGCAAATCAGGTAATAGATAAAGAAATTCTTTTAGAAACAGCTATAGAACGCGCTAATTTACTAGCAAAATATCCGAAAACAGCATACTCGAACACAAAAAAATTTATGAACAAAAAATTCGTTGATATCTTGGAAGATAGCAGAAAAGAATCAAAATTAGTTCATAAAAATTCGTTTGGCTCTAGAGATTCTCAAAAGCACTTTAAAAAAGTACTTGGTGATAAATATTATGAGGATAATTAAATGAATAAAAATTTACAATGGTCACCAATAATGCAGTCAGGTTTTGGTGCTAACATTAGTACAGATGATTTTTTGAAAGCTTCTGCTAAAGAAATTAAAAATCTTCTAATGAGACAAGGCTTTATTGTAGTCAATAAAATAAACCTTAATGCTGATGAATTTCGCGATATATACAGCAAATATGGAACAATAGTTGAGTATGCAGATGAAAAAATAGATGTTGGTTTTGGGTATCGTGATACATTAAAACTTGAAGGCGAAAAAGGAAAAATTGTCACTGGGCGTGGACAACTCCCATTTCATGCTGATGGTGGGTTATTATTATCGCAAGTAGATCAAGTTTTTTTATATGCTGCTGAAATAAAAAACATGAAGTTTCGAGGAGCAACTACCGTTTGTGACCATGTTCTTGCATGCAAAGAAATGCCTAAACATTTATTAAATATTTTATAAAATGAAATTTTTGAAGTAATAGTTCTAGAATATGGCTACTACGTAGATGTATCTCCTGCTGGATGGTTTCAAGTTCCTGTATTTACTGACCTTGGATGGGTGAGAAAAATGCTAATATATTTTCCATTCGATGAAGGACAACCAGCCAGCTGGGAGCCAAGAATTGTTGGGTTCACAGATGAAGAAACAAAGAGATTTTTTGCTGAGCTTACTGAATTTATGAAAAATCCCCGCTATTATTATAAGCATTATTGGGAAAAAGGTGATTTAATTATAATGGATAACAGAAGAGTTATTCATGAAAGGGAAGAATTTGATGACGATAATATCGTTCGTCGTCTCTACCGTGGGCAAACTGCTGATATTTAAATTCCTCCCCCTTCATAGAAGGGGAGGTAAAAATAAAGTGACATATGAGTTGTTATAACTATAGAAATTACAAATAATGGCTAATAAAAAATCAAACAACAATAAAGTTTTTAAAGACGAAACATCACTGTATTCTAGATATAGTATATCAACCCTTTTTCTTAAGTTTTTTGTAACTTTATTGTTAACAAATAAAATCACAAAAAAATTTCTTTATGGATGATGAGATTTATTTTAAATAAAAAAATAAGTTTTTTATTAGGTTTTTAAATGGGGTTTATTTTGGTGGTGAAAGTATAGATGAAGCAAAGGCTAATGTGATTTTTCTATCAAAAAATAATATTCATAGCATATTAGATTATGCAATTGAAGGGAAAAACGACGAAATTTTCTTTAATAATGCGCTAGAGTCAACATTAAAATTAATTGATCTCGCTAGCAAAGAGTCCAATATACCATATGTTGCCATTAAGCCTTCATCACTAGGAGATATTCATCTTTATGAAGAAAAAATGAGAGGTTGGAATTTTTTTGGAGAAAAAATTAATTCTTGGAGTAGGATATTAGAACGTTATGAAAAAATATTTCATTATGCAGAAATTAAATCAGTTAAAGTTATGATTGATGCAGAGCAATCTTGGATTCAGGCAGCAGTAGACAAGATTGTCATAGATAGCATTATTAAACACAATAAAATATTGCCTATTATAACATTAACAATACAATCCTACAAAAAAGAATCCATTGATCTTCTGATGTTACTACATAAAATTGCTATTGATAATAACATTAAAGTTGGTATTAAGATTGTTAGAGGAGCTTATTTAGAAGAAGAGATTAAAAATAAAGAAAAATCAATTGGAACATTTTTTTTAAAAAAAGAAGAGACTGATTTAAATTATAATTATTTAGCTGAATACATATCAAAAAGAATTGAGTATTTTTATCCTTTTTTTGCAACTCATAATGAAAATAGTATATCAATCATATTAAATAAGAATGAATTAAAAAATAAATCATTTTGGATTGGACAATTGTACGGGATTGGAGATCATATTTCATCAAAACTAGCTTACAATGGTATTAGGACGTGTAAATATTTACCATATGGGCCAATTGATAAATCATTGCCATATTTATTAAGAAGGATAAATGAAAATGCAGTGGCTTCAGATACCTTTGTTACAGAAAACAAAAAGATAATGAAAGAGATTATTTTAAGATTAAAAAAATACGGGAGATAAAAATGGATGTCTTTACATTAAAAATTGGAAATGATTCTTTTGATATATCATCGAATGAAACGATTTTGAAATGTGCTTATAAGAATGGAGTTAAATTAAAATATCATTGCGCTTCTGGATATTGTGGCAAATGTAAAGTAAAGCTTATTTCTGGTGAAGTTAATTTAGATCATTCTGGTGGAATATCTAGAGATAAAATATCTTCTGGATATATATTGACTTGCTGCTCATACCCGAAAAGCAACATTGAAATATAGGAAAAAAAATGAAATATATTTATTTGTTTTTATCTATAATAATGTCATCAAAAGCATATTCATTTGATAACATGAAACTCAGCTTTGTTGAAGGCGGTGATTTTTACGTTGGTAGTGTGTTTGGCGCTCAAAATTATGAATCTCATTCTAATGTTACATTAAATTCTTTTTATATCATGAAGAATGAAGTTACTTATTCAGAATATAAAGAGGTATATGAATGGGCTATATTAAATGGTTATGATTTTGATGATGGATGTAATGGGGCATATTATGAAGATTGTCTTCCTCCTGAGCAGGATGAAGGCAGGCATCCTGTGACTAGTATTAAATGGTTAGATACCATTCTTTTTTCAAATGCATTAAGTGAGAAATTAAAACTCACTCCAGTATATTTTCAAAAAGGAAATAAAATTATTAGAAAAAAAGACAAAAACTTAGAGATCTTTATAAATACAAACGCTAATGGCTATCGTTTACCTACCTTAAATGAATGGCATGTTGCAGCAAGGGGCGGAAAACCTGCCTTACGATTAGGAAGATATGGATACTATCACTCTGGAAGCAATGATTCTAAGAAGGTGGCATGGTATCCAGAGTTTAATACAAGTAATTTTGGAACACAGGTTGTAGGTAAATTATCTCCAAACGACTTAGATTTATACGATATGAGTGGAAATGTTTCTGAATGGGTCTATGATAGTTATGAACTTGGTACAGTTAAGTTGTACTATTTTTGTGGTGGAAGTTATCTTTCCCATGCAAACAGCTTATCCAGTTGTGATAACCATAGTTCAGGATATATTATGCCAGATGTTGGATTTAGATTAGTTAGGAGCTATTTAAATGAAAAATAAATTTTACCTTATTTTTATTTTACTTTTCTCGTTTGAGGCATTTTCTCATTGCGGAAATAAGGTAAATCTAAAGGATGGAATCAATCTTATAGATTTGAATGGTGATGGAAAAAAAGATGTAATTTTTTATGCCAAATTTGAAAACAATACATCTCATCCAAGTAACACATTAACTGTTTTTATAAAAAATAAAAATGGGAAATTTAATATAGTTCCACTCCCAAATGATACTGGTTTTACTTGGTTTGATTTTAAATTATCTGCTTCTGAAATAAAAATACAAGATTACGAGCTAAGGGTAAAAAATGGAGTTTATTATATTATTTTTTTTCGCAAAAAAAATAATGATGATGACATATTTGGAGAATACCCAGTAGAATTTATTAAATATGATATAAAATACAACAATGAAGTGCCTGGTATTTCAAATTATTATTGGGATTATACTAAATCCTATCTTACAAAGAAAAAATATAAAAATGTTAGTGATGCCATGACAGAATATAATATGGAGTGTAGTTTATGAAATTTTTTTATTTTTTTTTGTTTTTTTATCTTTTTTTTGTCATTCAGGAGAAAATGAATCTTTTAGAAAAAAAATACAAAAAAAAATTGACGATAAAATATTATTATGCCTAGGTGAAACTGAATGGCCAGTATCAATTAATGAAAATTCTATATGGGTTAATGCGAACATGGAATCTCTTGTTGATGCTGGATTAGTGAAATTGGATTTTAAAAGAGGAAAAAATAAATTATGGAACTTAACCAAGTTAGGAAAAAAAGAATTTAATAAAAATGGTGATTTTTGTTACGGTAGAATGATGTTAAAAAACATTCTAAGTATAACTTACATAAATAAAAAAAGAGGGTTTATAGTTTTTAACTACTATGTGCATTTATTACCTGAATGGGCTAAAAGCAAATCAATAAGATTCGCATATTCTTATCTAGATAATATTATTACAGGCATTGACAATGAAAAATATCAAATTGAATTTGAAAAATCTGACACTGGGGTTATTAAAATAATAAGTGATCCTGTTCAACTTGAAATTCTTTACTAATTTTAAGCGATAATAGGGGTTTCAAAAGCAACGGAATAGTACACTCCATTAAATAACTATTTAATGGCAGATTCGACTAATATACATTACACCTGCTGGATAGTCTTGGTATTCAGCATAAAAACAGTTTTATGAAACATCGTTCAAAAGCAGTTATTTCGGATAAAGATTACTCCAGCCAATCATTACGTAGCCGATTAAAAAATCAGGGAATAAAAGTGATAATTCCGTATATACCCTATGGATTTCAAGATGGATCGCGACGGCAAGGGAGCGAATCCCCGGGAGCATAGATAACGATGTGACCGGGGTGAGTGAGTGCAGCCAACAAAGAGGCAACTTGAAAGATGACGGGTATAAATCAAACGAAAAATCCCGGTCAGATAGACGGGTAAAATTCGACCATAAGACGAAATGTTGTGGAAAGATGTTTTGGTCGACTGAAAGAACATTGTAGCATTGCCTGCTTCAATCTTATGCCATCCGTCATTAAGGCGTTTTTATGAAATTCCATCCTCCGTTACAATCCGCCACACTCATTCGTCGTTATAAACGTTTCCTAGCTGATGTCATCACACCGGAAGGAGAAACACTGACTATCCACTGTGCCAATACGGGCGCAATGACCGGCTGTGCGACACCGGGAGATACGGTTTGGTATTCCACCTCTGATAATCCCAAACGTAAATACCCCAACAGTTGGGAATTGACAGAAACACAGGATGGTCACTGGATTTGTGTTAATACGCTCAGAGCAAATGATCTAGTCGCTGAGGCCATTGCACAAAATGCTATTCCAGAATTTTCTGAATATAAAAAAATCAGCCGGGAAGTGAAATATGGCGAAGAGAACAGCCGGATAGATCTGCTATTACAGGCAGAACAGCAAGTTAATTGCTACATTGAAGTGAAATCAGTGACTCTTCTCCAGGAAAATTGTGGCTATTTCCCTGATGCTGTCACGACTCGCGGGCAAAAACACCTACGGGAATTGCAACACATAGCAGAACAAGGGCAAAGGGCTGTTTTATTTTTTGCAGTCTTGCATTCTGGCATCAGGCAGGTCGCGGCGGCTGCACATATTGATCATAATTATTCATCTCTTTTGGAACAAGCGCAAAATTCTGGGGTCGAAGTTATCTGTTACCAGGCCAACATGACAGGAAAAGGGATGGTTTTAGGCGATAAGTTAACTTTTGTACTAAAATGATTAACTTACCGATTCACCTAATATTTGCAGCCAAGTTGTACAAGGTGTAAAGGCATACAATACATTTGCTTCCACACCATTGTGAAACTAATAGCAGGAACAATTGCCAACCCTTGCTCCATCTGCTATTTATAACGGCCTATTTTTTTCCCCGCTAGGGGTTCGTTTGATAGTGCGTGTGTTAGGAGAAGTATTATGCAAGAAGGGCAAAAACGTAAAACCTCGTCCTTAAGCATTCTCGCCATCGCTGGGGTAGAACCTTACCAAGAGAAGCCAGGTGAAGAATACATGAACGATGCCCAGTTGGCGCATTTCAAGCTAATTCTTGAAGCATGGCGCAATCAACTCAGGGATGAAGTAGATCGTACTGTATCTCATATGCAGGATGAGGCAGCGAACTTCCCTGATCCAGTTGACCGTGCGGCGCAGGAAGAAGAATTCAGTCTTGAATTACGTAACCGCGATCGTGAGCGTAAATTGATTAAGAAGATCGAGAAAACCCTGAAAAAAGTCGAAGATGACGATTTCGGTTTTTGTGAATCTTGCGGCATTGAGATCGGCATCCGTCGTTTGGAAGCCCGTCCAACCGCAGATTTGTGTATTGATTGTAAGACGCTGGCCGAAATCCGTGAAAAACAGATGGCTGGCTAATTAATGGTGTTCCGAATACGGCGTCTTTATGACGCCGTATAAACAACCCCACTGATCTCCATATGATAAAATCTGAACGTCCCCAAGCTTATATTGGGCGTTTCGCCCCATCACCTTCTGGTGACCTGCATTTTGGTTCATTAATCACTGCCATTGGCAGCTATTTGCAAGCCCGTGCTTGTCAGGGAAAGTGGCTGATACGTATTGATGATATTGATCCGCCCAGAGAAGTTCCCGGTGCTGCCAGCCGGATTCTTCACGCACTTGAACATTACGGTTTACATTGGGATGGTGAAATTCTCTATCAGTCTCAACGCCATGAGGCTTATCGCCATGTCCTTAATCAATTGCAACAACAAGGTTTAAGTTATTACTGTACCTGTACCCGTCAACGCATTCATCAGATTAATGGTTTTTATGATAGAAACTGTCGTGAATTAAATTTGCCCATTGATCATGCAGCAATTCGATTCAAACAGCGTCATCCGGTTTACGGTTTTGAAGATAAATTACAAGGATATCTGAACGCCGATCCGGTCATGGCTGAAGAAGATTTTATTATTCACCGTCGTGACGGTTTATTTGCCTATAATTTAGTGGTTGTTATTGATGATGATTACCAAGGGGTGACTGAGGTGGTAAGAGGGGCAGATTTGATTGAACCAACTGTCCGCCAGATTGCGCTTTATCAGCAGTTAAATCTCAAAATACCTGACTATATTCATTTACCACTCGCTCTGAATAAGGACGGCAATAAACTTTCCAAACAGAATCATGCTCAGCCGATCCCATTGGATGATCCCCGGCCATTACTGATTGAAGTATTATCTTTCCTTAATCAATCTGTTATAGAAAATTGGCAAGATCTTTCTCGTGATCAATTGTTACAAAAAGCAACAGCACGTTGGGATCTGGACCGAATTCCACGACAAGGTAAAATGCACATAGATAACATGAATAAAGTTACGGTTAGTCATAACAACCATTCTCAAAAAATACACAGTAGGCTATGATTAGCCGCTGTTTTTTATTTGTTTTATATGATTAGTTACTTATCGAGGTGTACCATTTTTAACCGAGTAGCAAATTTCTGCCGTAACTTATTGATCCGCGAAGGGAAAAATAACCGCGAACTACAGGCAGCCAGTGAAAGGCCAGTCACCGGATCTGACCGTTCTGCTCAGGAAGAGTACATAACTCTTCACTCTAATCGCCAAAACCCTTATCAACTCTTATCCAATGTGGAGACACCAAGGAAGGTTGAACAGGAGAATCCTCATTCGAATTTATCGATAACGATAATTCCACGGGAACAACATTGTATTTCCCGCAGAGATATCAGTGAAAATGCACTGAAGGTCCTTTACCGTTTGAATAAATCCGGTTTTGAAGCCTATTTGGTTGGCGGTGGTGTCCGTGACTTATTACTCGGTACAAAACCGAAAGATTTTGATATTGCCACCAATGCCACACCAGAACAGGTGCGTAAATTATTTCGCAACTGCCGTCTGGTTGGACGCCGCTTTCGCTTAGCTCATATTATGTTTGGTCAGGAAGTGATTGAAGTCGCAACATTCCGTGGTCCACATGAACAAACGGGTTCTGATGATAAAAATCAATCACAACAAGCACAAAGCGGCATGCTACTGCGGGATAACATCTTCGGCTCAATTGAAGAAGATGCTATGCGCCGCGATTTCACCATAAACAGCCTCTATTACGGTATCAATGATTTCTCTCTGCGTGATTATGCCGGTGGCCTTCATGATCTGGAAACCGGTGTTATCCGCTTGATTGGCGATCCTGAAACCCGCTATCGGGAAGATCCAGTAAGAATGCTGCGTGCGATCCGTTTCGCTAGCAAACTGAATATGACCATCAGCGAAGGTACCGCCGAACCTATTTCTCGTTTGGCTTTTCTGCTGAGTAATATTCCACCTGCCCGTCTGTTTGAAGAATCTTTAAAACTTTTACAAACCGGTCAAGGTTACAGCACTTATAAACTTCTGCGCGAATACCGCCTATTTCAACCACTTTTCCCATTGGTTCAACGCTATTTCACCGAAAATAACGATTCGCCAATGGAACGTATACTCAATCAGGTTTTGAAGAATACCGATTACCGGTTACAAAATGATAAACGGGTTAACCCGGCGTTTTTGTTCGCCGCAATGCTCTGGTATCCACTGGTTGAACATGCGGAAAAGCTGTCTCAAGAAGGTGGCCTGGCTTACTACGATGCTTTTGCATTGGCGATGAATGACATTCTGGATGAGCAATGCCACTCCATTGCCATTCCTAAGCGCCTGACAACCATCATGCGTGATATCTGGCAATTACAGTTACGTCTGCCACGCCGTCATGGTAAGCGGGCAAATAAACTGATGGAACACCCTAAATTCCGTGCTGCCTATGATTTGCTGGAACTGAGAGCCAATGTTGAAAATCGCAATGAGCTAAAAGATCTTGTCGATTGGTGGGGAGAATTTCAGCAAGTCAATGCATCACAGCAACGGAGTATGATTTCTGAACTGGGCAGTGAGATTGTTCGTCGTCGTACACGGCCTCGCCGTCACTATAAACCAAGACTGAGCAGGAACAGCTAATAAATTATGGCTCGTGTTTATATCGCTGTTGGTAGCAATCTGGCAGAACCTATGCAGCAAGTAAAAAATGCACTTGCTGCATTAAAAGATTTACCGGAAACAGAATGTATTGCCTGCTCCTCACTGTATCGTACTAAACCGATGGGGCCGCAGAATCAACCTGATTTTCTGAATGCGGCAGTCGCACTGGAAACCACGCTAACACCGGAAGAATTACTCAATCACACTCAGGCGATTGAACTGGCCCAGGGACGGGTAAGAAAAGATGAACGCTGGGGGCCAAGAACACTCGATCTGGATATCATGCTATTTGGTGATCAGGTGATTACTACCGAACGATTGACAGTGCCTCACTACGGACTAAAACAACGCGAATTTATGCTCTACCCGTTAGCTGAAATTGCCCCTGATCTTATATTTCCTGATGGGGAAGCTTTATCTGAAAGACTGAAACACATCCCAGAAAACGGCCTGACACTCTGGCTGCAACCGCAGCTCTGATTCTAATCATTACATATAGGGATCTCAGTTCAGTCCGTGGCCGATTTCTGTACATAACAAGAAAAATTGCAGGAGAAGGAAGATAAATAATGAAACCAATAACCATGACTGATCTGAATCAGCTCAAAAAAGAAAAACGTAAATTTGCAACTATTACCGCTTATGACGCCAGCTTTGCCCACCTGTTTGCCGAGCAAGGTATCGATGTCATGCTGGTTGGTGACTCACTGGGTATGACTGTGCAAGGGGCTGATACCACCATTCCAGTGACAGTTGAAGATATTGTCTATCATACTCGTTGCGTCCGTGCCGGAGCACCTTATACTTTTATCATTGCCGATATGCCCTTCATGAGTTATGCCACACCAGAGCAAAGTTGTGAAAACGCAGCCAAGCTTATGCGTGCTGGCGCTAACATGGTGAAACTTGAAGGCGGTAGCTGGTTATACGATACCATTAGCATGCTTACCGAGCGTTCTGTACCCGTTTGCGCTCATTTAGGGCTAACTCCTCAATCAGTCCATATTCTTGGCGGTTATAAAGTTCAAGGTCGTGATGAAGTATCAGCGAATCAATTGATAAAAGATGCCATTACCTTAGAAAAGGCAGGCATACAACTGCTAGTACTAGAATGCGTACCCGTTGATTTAGCTAAACGTATCACCGATGAATTACAGATCCCGGTAATTGGTATTGGCGCCGGTAATGTGACTGATGGGCAAGTTTTAGTGATGCATGACGCACTAGGCATTACCGTAAGCCCCCCTAAATTTGTGAAAAACTTCCTTGAAGAAGCAGGAAATATACGTGATGCCATCCGCTTATATAAAGAACAAGTGGAAAGCGGCGCCTACCCAGGTAAAGAACACTCATTTTATTAATAAATTACCCTTGTTAGCCCGAAGGCTATAAACACATTAAGGAGTATTAAGCAATGCTGATTGTCGAAACTGTACCGATTCTACGCCGTGAAATCCGCCGCTGGCGTCAGGAAGGAAAACGCATTGCACTGGTGCCAACAATGGGTAACTTGCACGACGGCCATATGACGTTAGTCGATACAGCCAAAGGGCAAGCAGATATTGTGATCGTCTCTATTTTCGTCAACCCGATGCAGTTTAATCGTCAGGATGATCTGGCAAGATATCCCCGCACTTTACAGGAAGATTGCGAAAAACTTCATCAACACGGTGTCGATCTGGTATTTGCTCCTGCTGATAAGGAAATATACCCTGATGGTATGGAACATCAGACTTATATTGAAGTTCCTGGGCTTTCTACCATGCTGGAAGGGGCCAGTCGTCCCGGTCATTTCCGTGGTGTTTCAACCGTGGTGAGCAAACTATTCAATCTAGTGCAACCAGATTTAACCTACTTTGGCGAAAAAGATTTTCAACAATTACAACTTATTCGCAAAATGATCGCCGACCTGGCTTATGATATTACGCTGGTTTCAGTACCTACTGTGCGCGACAAAAATGGCCTGGCTCTCAGTTCGCGTAATAACAATTTAACAGCCGATGAACGTCGAATCGCCCCAGAATTCGGCAAGATCATGCGATCTATCGCTGAAAAAATGGCACAGGGTGAATGCCACACAGAACAATTGCTCATTCAAGCTTCCGCACAACTACACGAAACGGGTTTTGTACCTGATGAGTTGTTTATCCGTGACGCCGAAACATTGGCGCCGTTAAATACCGAAAGCAAAAAAGCCGTTATTCTAATGGCTGCCTGGTTAGGGCAAACCCGTTTGATCGATAATCAACAAGTAGATTTAACGCAATAATCGCCGTTGTATCAGGCGTTATTGATGCAAAAAGGTTCTAAGTTGTCATCGAATCAGGAGAAAAACCATGTTGCGTACGATGCTACAGGGGAAATTGCACCGGGTGAAAGTCACTCAGGCAGATTTGCATTATGAAGGTTCCTGTGCAATTGATCAGAATTTCATGGATGTAGCCGGTATTCTGGAATATGAAGCTATTGATATCTATAACGTGGATAACGGCGAGCGTTTTTCCACTTATGCTATCGCCGCTGAACGTGGTTCTAGAATAATTTCAGTTAACGGGGCAGCAGCACGCCGTGCTGCGGTAGGTGATAAGCTAATTATTTGCTCATATGTACAAATCCCTAACGAAGATGCCCGTCATCATAAGCCTAATATCGCTTACTTCGACGGTGATAATATTATGAGCCGTATAGCTAAAGCCGTGCCAGTTCAGGTAGCTTAAATATTAATTTAAGCGCTCAATAATGGGTAGGTTGTGAAGACATTGCAAGTAAACTTCCCCTACCCATTCATCACCATTTAATAACAAAATAATCTACAATTAAGTTCTCAATCCCCGCCCTGTTTCAATTAAATACCAAGCAACAAGATAAAAAACCACAATAAATGCAGTCAAAACACTCAACGTAATTATCAAAGAAACATCAGTAATCCCCAAGAAACCATAACGGAAACCACTAATCATATAAACGATCGGGTTCAACTTGGAAACCGCTTGCCAAAATGGGGGTAATAATGTCAATGAATAAAATACCCCACCAAGATAAGTCAGTGGCGTTAATACGAAGGTCGGAATAATGCTGATATCATCAAATGTTTTAGCAAAAATCGAATTCAGCAAACCACCTAGTGAGAACAAAATGGAGGTCATCAACAACGTGACAACAATCATCCACCACTCATGAATATGAAGCGGCACAAAAAATAGAGAAACCAATGTCACCAGAATACCGACGCTGACACCACGGGCAACACCACCACCAACAAACCCCACAATCACTATGTGTGTCGGAACCGGCGCCACCAATAATTCCTCAATACTGCGCTGAAATTTCGCACCAAAGAAGGAGGAAGAAACATTGGCATAAGAGTTAGTAATCACTGCCATCATAATAAGGCCAGGGACAATAAACTGCATATAATCGACACCGCCCATTTCTCCAATACGTGAACCAATCAAGCTACCGAAGATAATAAAATAGAGCGACATGGTAATAACCGGCGGTAATAAAGTCTGTACCCAGATACGACCAAAACGGGTAATTTCTTTAATCCAGATAGTTTTTAGCGCCACCCAGTACAACTGAATCATTTACTATCTCCTTATTTGTTGCTCACCAAGCTGACAAATAACTCTTCCAGACGGTTCGCTTTATTACGCATACTCAAAATATGAATACCCTGAGCACTTAATTGGGTAAATACGCTATTTATTCCCTGACCACGTTGAACATCCACTTCCAAAGTAGAAGCATCCAGCAGTCTATAATCATATCCTACTAGTTCAAGAATTGGGTTTTGTGTTGCCAGATCGAAGAAGAATGTTTCAGATTCCACCCGACTGAGTAAATTTTTCATACTGGTGTTTTCCACCAATTCACCATGCTGAATAATACCAATATTACGGCACAGCATTTCTGCTTCTTCCAGATAGTGAGTCGTTAGAATAATTGTCGTTCCCTGAGCATTCAGCTCTTGCAAAAAATTCCACATAGAGCGACGAAGTTCAATATCAACACCGGCAGTCGGTTCATCAAGGATCAATAATTTAGGCTGATGCATCAACGCACGTACAATCATCAGACGTCGTTTCATCCCACCAGACAAACGAATCGCCCGTTGATTGCGTTTTTCCCACAGATCTAACTGCGACAGATAAGTTTTCGCTCTGGCTTGAGCCACTTTTCGCGGTACACCATAGTAACCGGCCTGATTGAGAACAATCTGCAACACCGTCTCAAACGGATTAAAGTTAAATTCTTGCGGAACAAGACCTAATTGACGTTTAGCATTCACAATATCAGTATCAATATCATAGCCAAACACTTTAACCTTACCGCTGCTTTTGTTTACCAGAGAGCTAATAATGCCGATTGTGGTGGATTTCCCTGCACCATTCGGGCCTAATAATGCGTAGAAGTCTCCAACTTCCACATTCAGGTCTATCCCACGCAGCGCCTTAACGCCATCAGTGTAAGTCTTAGTAAGCTGCGTTAACTCCAATGCATAAGTCATAAATTACAAAACACCTTTATTATCTGGTCGCCTTTGCGTGTAATGTGGAAACATAATGCCCCTTTTCTGCCTGACTTGCTTTGCAAAAGCAGCAGAAAGATTAAAAACAAACAGCAATAAAATATTAAAATTTCAATTGATGTTGTATATGATTCTATCTTAAAGAAACACTACCAGGCTATGAATCATGATGAAAAAAATAGAAGAGCTGCTTGCCAATAACAAGCAGTGGTCAGAATCGGTTAACGAAGAAAATCCAATTTTTTTCAAAGAATTAGCAAAATCACAAAAACCTCATTTCTTATGGATTGGTTGTTCAGACAGCCGGGTACCTGCAGAAAAACTAATTGATGCCGCCCCCGGTGACTTATTTGTTCACAGAAACGTTGCAAACCTGGTTATTCATACTGACTTAAATTGTCTTTCAGTTATTCAATATGCGGTAGACGTACTGGAAGTTGAACATATCATTATCTGCGGACACTACGGTTGCGGTGGTATCGAAGCGGCAATTGATGGCACCGAACTGGGGTTGATTAACAACTGGCTGCTACATATTCGTGATCTTTGGTATAAACACAGTTCTATGCTAGGTGAATTACCCCCTAATGAGCGTCTGAACCGTCTGTGCGAAATTAACGTTGTTGAGCAAGTATATAACCTTGGTCACTCAACCATTATGCAAGCAGCATGGAAACGAGGCCAAAAAGTAATGATCCACGGTTGGGTTTACGGTATTCATAATGGTCAATTGCAGGATCTGGAAGTCACAGCTGACAGTCGTGAAAAACTGGAACTTGCCTATCGCCAGACAATATCCAAACTGACGCATAAGAAGTGATTTTTTAGATCATTCATAAAATACGCTGTAGAAAAGGTTATATTTAACCTCTTCTATAGTGTAATTAAGCAAATATTTATACAGATTTTTATTTTATTAAATCGCTGCCTATTTGAATCTTAAGTATTTATTTTGATTTCTTTATTTTACGAATGTACTAAATATGGTAATAAAAAGAAAACAACGTAATTCATGATAAATATATTCATCATCACTACAGAAAAAAGGAAAGATAAATATATTATTATCCACTAGGTAAAAAATTCGGTTATCAGTTCTACCACCTTCATTCCATTTGACTGTTTCCTACCTTGTCGAAGTTGTTACAAAAGGCTAGCGTTTCTTACTACAATAAGGAATGTTTCAAATTTTCCTTGAATGGACAAAATAGTTCATGAAAAAGAACATTTTTATGGGCTATTGAATCACATTATCTGTAATAACAATGTTGACACTTAGGTAAAACCACGCTACAGTGTCAACAATGTGATAACCGTTACTTACGAGGAAAGTGCTATGCTCACTCATGTCAGAAAAATTGGAAACTCTGTTGGTACTATTATTCCAGCTCAGCTATTGAAATCTCTCCACCTGAAAGAGGGTGACCAATTATCAATTGTCGAAGAACAAGGAAAAATTGTAATCTCTGCGGTAAACCATCGTCCTAAGTATAAATTGGCCGATCTACTTGCTCTATGTGACTCAGAAGCACCAATGCCTGAAATATTAAAAGAATGGGATGCTAGTAAACCTGTAGGGAATGAAGTGTAATGGCAATATTTCAACGAGGGGATATTATTGAAGCTTGCTTAAACCCAGTCGCGGGTCAAGAACTGCAAGGTGACAAAAGACCATGCTTAGTAATAAGTCCATACAATTTTAACAAATTAGGTTTAACAATTATTGCTCCTATAACACAAGGAGGAAATTATGCCAGGTTCGCAGGTTTTGCCGTGACATTAATGGGCACCGGTACACAGACTCAAGGAGTGTTATTAGCGAATGGCATTCGTTCCGTCGATCTAAATGCAAGACAGGCAAGAAAAATTGAAGAGGCACCGACGTCTGTAGTTAATGAAATTTTAGCCATAGTGTCCAGCATATTGGAATAAATTCTACTGTTAATCAGGGATATCTGCCGATATGGTTCTATGACCGGAAGCCGTATTAGGCACCAGTGCCGAAATGTAAATAGGAACGCAGCCCCCTACACACCATGCCTGAATCACAAAGCCAAAAACGGCAACCCAAAAGTTGCCGTTTTCAAATGAGATAAAAACTACTCTTCTAACAAAACCACATGACCGATATAAGGAAGATGACGGTAAAGTTGCGCATAATCGATACCATAACCCACCACAAATTTATCCTCAATTGAGTAACCAATCCACTCAACCGGAACATCAACTTCACGGCGGGAAGGTTTATCCAGCAAGGTACAGATTGCCAGTGATTTTGGCTCACGCAGCGCTAAAATTTCACGCACTTTATTCAAGGTATTACCTGAATCAATAATATCTTCCACAATCAGTACATGCTTACCGCGAATATCCTCGTCCAGATCTTTTAGAATTTTCACATCACGCGTGGAATTCATACCGCTACCGTAACTGGAAGCCGTCATAAAATCGACTTGATGAGGGATCTGAATTTCACGGCATAAATCAGCCATAAAAATAAATGAACCTCTCAGCAATCCGACCAACACCAGCTCACTACCGCCGTCACGATAGTGTTCAGTAATCTGTTTTCCCAGTTCAGCAATACGTTGTTTAACCTCCTGTTCGGAGATCATAACTTCTACAGTGTGTTTCATTATAAAGTTAACCAATTGTTTTTAATGAATAAATATATGAAAATCAATAAAAAATCATAACCAGTTGATATGCCAATTAATACGCTGTTCTTCTAGCAATATTGTTGAACAGTTCCTTTTCCCTAGGATATCTAAAGGCAAGTATGGCATAAGATAAGGATGTTTATATACCCGTTATCTTTCAAGTTGCCTCTTTGTTGGCTGCACTCACTCACCCCGGTCACATAGTTCTCTATGCTCCCAGGGATTCGCTCCCTTGCCGTCGCGATGCATCTTGAAATCCATTGGGTATAGTATTTAGAAGAGAAACCAACAGATATTTTAACTTTGGCAGAGTCGTAAAAGGGCAGTGAAGATAAAGAACATCTCCTATAGCCAAACTCTGTTTGGCTGAAAAATCTGCCCTAAAAGATGCGGGAAATCTGTCACCAAGATTAGTCATCGTTACTCAAGTAAAAGTCAAATAAGCAACTAACTTATCACCATCTTTACAACTGGCAGCGATCACTTCCAATGGAATCTCTCCATTCTGGTTAGCCGCCATCCAAACACTATCGTGGCTGATATCACGTATTTCTTTAAAAGAGAGATTCCCATATTTTTCAATTGATTCATTTATGCAATCAATATCAGAATCACTAAACACATCTTCATCGAAATCACGCAAAGCACATATTTGGAATAAAGCGCCCGTCTCCCCTGGCTACTTTTATAATATCATAGGCATTCTCTGCAACAGGGCCATCTTTCATTGCAAGATGGTTATCACCCGTAATTAACCGGCCATAACGTTCTAAATGCAGCCGGTCAGCAAAATACAGAATTTTACCCACATGATAAATGTCAGAAATTGGTGCTGTAGAGGCAACGTACAGAATAGACTCTATAGCTTTTTCTGAGTCAAATCTTGCACTAAGCATCTCAATTACCTTCATTTAAACAGGATAAATAATATACAAAATCTATGCCTATTCTAATACCTACCATAATCCCTGTACAACGCTTTGTTATGCTCCATTGCGGTCAGCAAAATTATTTACTAACAGTAAAACCCACCATCATGCCGGTATCTTCATGTTCCAGTAGATGACAGTGCGCCATAAATGGATGTTTCACTCCCGCCGTATGATTGAACTGAACCAGCACTTCACTCTCCTTACCTTCCACATGAACAATGTCTTTCCAACCACTGCGGTGAGCAGCAGGCTTACGGCCATTTTCACTCAAAATACGAAAACGGGTGCCGTGGATATGGAACGGATGCAGCATCATGTCGCCGACCCCCGAAATCACCCAACGCTCATACTGCCCCTGTTTCACATCAAAAGCGGGTTCCATCATGGAGAAAGCCCGCCCATTAATGGTATTGGCATGATGGAAATTTAACTCGCCACCATGATGCATATCTCCGTGGTTTATATTCCCATGATCCATTTCCATACCCGCCATAGCCCGATCACCGTAGCGCTGAGACAACATCATCATTCCCTGCATATCCAGACGACTATCCATCGCCAGATGTAAACGACGCCGATTCAAACCGGTAAAAGAGGGCAATGCAGGAAGCTTGACAAGCTGTTCCGACAGTATTACGCGGCTAGAAAAAAGCTGAGGTTGAATACGTAAAACCGGCAGCGGCTGATCAAATGGCGGTAATGTCATTCCTATCTGAACTACAGGTAACGTCACCAGATCGAAAGATTTTCCATCCGAAGCATCTATCACTACCTCAAAACGCTCTCCCGACAAAATCGGTAACTCATTAACCGCAACCGGTTCCGCTAACAAACCACCATCACTGGCAACAACATACAATTGACGGCCATCACTGGTCGCAATATTGAGACTACGAGCATTACAGCCATTTAGCAAACGCAGACGTAACCAGCCACGCGGTGCAGTATGTTGGGGCAAAACAACACCATTGGTCAACATCATATCGCCAAACCAACCAACAGCAGCACTCATCACATCCAGTTGATAATCAATCTGTCCCTCGTTATTCAAGCGCTTATCCTGCAACATCACCGGAATATCATCCACGCCCCATCGATTTGGCAAACCCGTATTAATACTGTTCTCATCTTCAATCAGTACTAATCCGCCAAGCCCCATTGCAACCTGATAACCCGTCTTGCCATGCGTATGTGGGTGGAACCAACAAGTTGCTTCCGGTTGTTCAGGCGTAAAATTGACCGTCCGACGCCCACCTGGCGCAATCATCGCATGCGGCCCACCATCGGCTTCCCCAGTGATCTCCAAACCATGCCAATGAACTGTGGTCTCTTCTGGTAGATGATTACGAATATCAATAGTAACAGGTTTACCAGAAATCAATTTCAGTGCCGGCCCCAGTAAATCACCGTTGTAACCCCAGGTCTTAGTCACCATTCCTGCTTTAAAACTGGATTTTCCCGCTTTGATTTCAATAGCAATTTTTCCTGCCGCATCTGGCTCTAGTTGTAGAGGAATGGGTAATGGCGGATAAGATTCAGCAAAGGAGAAACGACTCCATACGGGCAACATACTGGATAGCCCCATAATGGCGCTTAATCTGATAAAATCACGTCGTTGCATATTCACTTCCTAGTTAAATCAATCAAAAAATAGACAACAAAAAACATCTCATAAAGGAAACCTAAGGGCTACCCTTACAGGAAGGTCAAGCGAAGGGAATGTGATTTAAGTCGATCTTTACAGTAATTTTAAAAAATAAATTTTACCTAACAAATATATTAATATGTTAACGTACTATGACATGGATTGATTATAATAATACAAATGCGAAAATTAGCTCTCTTGACTTACATACTGGTTCTTTTCGGTTTTTCTCACCCCGCAAAAGCGCTGACAGAAAATGAAGCTGAAGATCTGGCCGATCTGACAGCGGTGTTTATCTACCTGAAATATGACTGTGGTTACAGCCAAATTCCTGACCGGGAAATTAAACGAGCTATTATTTATTTTGCTCAACGCAATAAGTGGGATTTAACTAATTACAACAGCCGATTGATGGACAAGCTCAATGAAGAAAGCTACCAAGATCTAAAAGGAATTTATCTGTCTAATGCGATAAAGTGCCATGCTCTCGCCAGAGATTCTCTGAGTTTATTCGCCTACGTTAAATAGTCCTTTTCCTCATACCCCTAAAGGGGTAAATTTCACCGTGCAACTGTGAGAATTGTTGGTTATTATGTGCTCCCAACTTTCATGACTGTCACAGTGGAGGAAAAGCCGGGATATGTCACAAAAAGAAATTTGGTACGAAACCCTGCACGCCAACTTTGGTCAGTATTTCTCCGTCGATAAAGTACTTTATCACGATAAAACTGAGCATCAAGATTTGATTATCTTTGAAAACGCAGCATTAGGCCGCATTATGGCGCTGGATGGCACAGTACAAACGACTGAACGTGATGAATTTATCTACCACGAAATGATGGCTCATGTTCCTTTGTTCGCCCACGGGAACACCAAACGAGTACTGATTATCGGCGGCGGTGATGGCGGTATGCTACGTGAAGTCTGCCGTCATCAATATCTTAAAAGCATCACTATGGTTGAAATCGATGCTGGCGTAGTGGAATTCTGCCGTCAGTATCTGCCTAATCATAATGCCGGTGCTTATGATGATCCACGCTTTAATCTGATCATTGACGATGGCGTTAATTTCGTTAATACCACCGATCAGAAATTCGATGTCATTATCTCTGACTGCACTGATCCGATCGGGCCGGGCGAAGGATTATTCACATCTGAATTCTATCAAGGTTGCCAACGCTGCCTGAATGAAGATGGCATCTTTGTTGCTCAGAATGGTGTCTGTTTCCTGCAACAGGACGAAGCCATCACCAGCCATAAAAAATTGAGCAACTATTTTGCTGACAGCGGTTTCTATCAGGCAGCTATTCCAACCTATTATGGCGGAATTATGACCTTTGCCTGGGCGAGTCAGAACCCGGCACTGCGCTATGTGGATCTAACAACATTGCAACAGCGCTTTGACAACGCAGGTTTTACCTGCCGTTACTACAATCCAGCCGTTCATGTCGGTAGCTTTGCTCTACCACAATATCTGCTGGATGCACTATCCGAGAACCCATAATCACCCATTAGCCAGGAGGTGAAATAAATTGCACAAGCTGAAATTGCACGGCTTTAATAACCTGACAAAAAGCCTGAGTTTTTGTATTTACGATATCTGTTATGCAAAAAGTCAAGCTGATCGGGATAGTTATATCGCTTATATTGACGAACAATATAACGCTAACCGTTTAACGGAAATTCTTAGCGAAACATGTTCGATCATTGGTGCAAATATTTTGAATATCGCCCGTCAGGACTATGAGCCACAAGGGGCAAGCGTTACCATACTCGTCAGCGAAGAGCCGATGGACCCAAAGGATGTAGACAATACTGAAAATCCAGGTCCGTTACCCGATTCCGCCGTTGCTCATTTGGATAAGAGCCATATCTGCGTTCACACTTATCCAGAAAGCCATCCGGGCGGCGGCATATGCACTTTCAGAGCTGATATTGAAGTATCAACCTGCGGTGTTATTTCACCTCTCAAAGCGCTGAACTATCTGATCCACAAATTAGAATCAGATATTGTCACAATGGATTACCGCGTCCGAGGTTTCACCAGAGATGTGAATGGCATGAAACACTATATCGATCATGAAATCAGTTCTATTCAGAATTATATGACTGAAGAAGTGCAATCGCAGTATTACATGATGGATGTTAATATTTATCAGGAAAATCTATTTCATACAAAAATGATGCTAAAAAGATTTGACCTGAATGATTACCTATTTAATGCCACACCAGAACAACTTAGTGAAACTGAAAAGCAGGAAATTACCCATCTTTTGAAAAAAGAGATACAAGAAATTTATTATGGACGTAATTTACCCGCTGTTTAACTTTCACTAACTTATTATTTAACCTGAGGTTTGCTTAAGAAGGGGACTAAGTGCCTGAGGCACAATCAAAGTTTTTGCTAGATAAAACAAAATCGTGGAGATCCTCAGACATATCTAATTTAGAAGAACTTTACTGCTGCGTCGATGACTTTTGCCAAAAATTTATTCCTCTCTGGCATCAACAGTTAATTGAAAATGGTTAGCTCAAACGTCGCCGCGAAGCTTCCCTTTCTCTCAGTGAAGTGATGACGCTCCTCATTTTATTCCACATGAGCCGTTATCGTGATTTTAAAACGTTTTATATTCAGCATATTAAACACTATCTTAAGGCCGATTTTCCCCGGTTGGTCAGCTACACCCGGATGTTAACCTTAAAGCAAAGGGCGCTCATTCCTCTCTGTGCTTTTCTTTCGTCACGCAAGGCTGAAACCCAGGGGAGCGCTTTTATTGATTCAACCAAAATTGCCGTTTGTCACAACCTCCGTATTCCCCGTCATCGCGTATTCCAACCTAAAAAACCGAGCTTGAATTTACGGGATTGTGATATCGCTATTTTTAAACGAAACTGAGGTTAGTCATGTCACTTTGGTATTCTTAAAAGAAAAAACCCACTGTTAGCGGGCTTTTCATGGTTTTGATAGAGGGATTATCTTACGAGTGTTTCGATAGCTCACGCCGAGCCAATTCAGCCAAGAATCCGCTGCGGCTATGATACTCACGATGTGAGTTCACGTATTCATCAATTCTACCCAACAAAAGTTGGGGCATAGTAATGTTTAGCTTGATGGCTTTTCCATCGTATTTAGTTAAATCCATGTCAACATAAGCCCAACTGCCGCCGGTGCAATCTTCATTGCTTAGATGGTCAGCAACAGTTCTGGCTTGTACTGGAGCCTCACCCTTTTCGCTCATGTATTCAAAATAAGTATCTAATGCGTTTTGAGCATCGCTAATAGCGTCATCAATGGTATCGCCAGCAAAGTAACATCCGATCACGTCTGGCACAAAACCGGAAAACGATCCGTCGTCAGCCTGATGTAAATAAATAGGATATCTCATGCTTACACCTTCTCTTTGATTAAAGAGCGGCCTTTCAACCGCTTAATTAAGTTATTTCAGTCCTGCTTGTTTAAGTATTTTATTGAGCGTCCCGACCGCCAAATCTTTGCGCGGATGCGGAATTACTATCGGGCTGGGTTCCCCTGATTTATCGAAAACATGATGCGAACCATTGGCTCGCACAAAATTCCAGCCAACCGCTTTGATTTGCTTTATTAGTTCATCGCTAGACATTATCCCTCTCTTTAATCAAAACCAAGAGAATGATAGCACCCATCATACCCACCATCAACACCAATACCCATGATGGGTATAAGAAATATTGTTCGGGTAGCCGACTATTTTGTCACTCACAGGTTTAGAACGCGAATAACTAGCATTACTCATTATAAACCTGGATTAAGACCTAGCTCAATTGATGGCATTTAAACCAATTCTCCCTAGCTTAATTCCGGAAGCGCGGGTTACTTGGTGCTCTGTTACGAAATTGACTATTATCACCCTTTTTTATAGTAAGAAGATACTTTAAAAATATTCTCACGACTAATTTTTTCCAACTTTAAACTCGTTCCATGGAATGTGTAGAACATCACAGTCATATATTTCCTGAATGGTCAACGCAGTCTTTTTCATTGAGGGAAAAATACCAGAAAAAATAATTTCATTGAAGTAAAACCACGCTGTGCATCTATATTCTCCCTATTTATAGAAATTTTAAAAATAGTGTCGAAATATTATGGTTATTATTAAGTCATATATAAAAATAAGAATGTGAAAAAATTTTTTATGATCTAGTATATAATTGTTAATTTTAATTGGAGGTTTTAAAAAATGGCTACATATCATATTTATAGACAGGAAGACTTTAATAATACCAGAAGATATGCGAAAGCTGGAGTGCCCGTTAATCAGGTAAGTATATTAACAGCTGATCATACGCAAACACCTGCATCTACAGACCCTTCATTTAAATGGGTATTCAATAATACTTCTGTACCTGTGGATGGAATGATTACAACTATTTCTCAACTGGATACAGATTTGTATTGGGTACGAAGAGATGTTTTTACTGCTGGAGGGAAAAGTTATACGGGCATTGAGCTCGAGTCTCAATCTCCCACAAAATCAAAATTACAAGTAAGACTAAAGAAACCAAGCTTTGGATTTGGACAAGGTTATGACTTATATTCATTAAACAATGAATATATTATTATTGTATATGATCCTATTAAGGAGCGTCATAGAATTTGTCTTTCTGCTGATCCTGATCCTCTTGGCTATCATAAATGGTATTTTAATCAAGTAACCTGAGGTTTGCTTAAGAAGGGAACTAAGTGCCTGAGGCACGATCAAAGTTTTTGTCAAATAAAACAGAATCGTGGAGATCCTCAGGCATATCTAATTTAGAAGAACTTTACTGCTGCGTCGATGACTTTTGCCAACAATTTATTCCTCTCTGGCATCAACAGTTAATTGAAAATGGCTTGCTCAAACGTCGCCGCGAAGCTTCCCTTTCTCTCAGTGAAGTCATGATGCTCCTCATTGAGCATCATTAGCATAAACCACCAGCCAATCCGGTTGACGCCGGGCATGATCAATCAGCCGTTTAATTACCGGTACGATCTTCATCGCATCCGCCTCATTGGCGAGTAATCCTGTGACAAAATCGTTCAGCATGTCAATTACGATCAACGCTTTCATTCGTTTTGTCCTTTAAATTTGTTTGTACAAAAACAATTGCAGTGACTGACTTCCACCACTAAGTTACAGACAATTCTGACAAGATTTTCTTATGATTAATATTAGCTCATGAAACTGGGATGGCCGACTTTTTAGCTGCTCTAGCAACTAATAATAACGCCAATAACCCCTATTATCTTGACACATGACATTACAGGGTTATTATAACTCCACAAAGACAAAACAAGAGAGCTGGAGGATGGATAGCAGAAACGCGATAGCAATGATAGAAGCTGACGGATGGTATCTGGTGAGGGTTAAAGGCAGTCATCATCAGTTCAAACATCCGACCAAGAAAGGACTGGTAACGGTAAAACACCCACAAAAGGACATACCTTTACCAACATTAAAAAGTATCCAAAAACAGGCGGGGCTTTAGCCCACTTCTTGGAGGTGTAAATGTTATATCCAGTTGCCATTGACAAAGGTAATTCATCCTTTGGCGTCCGTGTCCCAGATATCCCAGGTTGCTTTTCTGGCGGAGATAATTTTACAGACGCGATAGAAAGCGCCCGTGAAGCAATTGAAGCGCATATCGAATTGCTGGTTGATGATAACGAAGTAGTACCAGAAGCGACCAGCGTGGAAAACTACCTGACAAACCCTGAATATATGGGGGCAATATGGGCATTAGTTGATGTAGATATTACCCGATTATTGGGGAAGTCAGAAAAAATCAACGTCACTCTTCCATCATTGCTGATCCGCCGTATCGATCAATTCGTCGCAAATCATCCAGAATACGGGAGCCGCTCAGGTTTTCTATCACATATAGCGGCAGAAAAAGTTATTAGCAGAGCCAAAATCTAATACATCTGAAGTGTCAAATTATTGACAATATGCTGACTTTATTCTAATAAAACACCGCCATAATAGTTTCCACAAATAATCACTGCCCCGAATAAAATCATTATTCAGGGCAGTTCAATAACACTGTGATTATTTCGATGGTGTCAAAGAAAAGGTCAATGTCTCCAACGGCTGAAGCGTAATCAACGCCGTTTTATTGATAAACTTCGGTACCGAGCTGTTCTCGCCATAATCGATATTAACGTCATATACCGAAGGCTGATTATCAGGCAATTCAAGATCGCTTTGCAGATCCAGATAATATTGTTTCACTTCATCAGAAGGATTTCGCAAGGTGATAATCGACTTTTTCGGACTCCAGGCTCCCCAACCGTACACCGCTAGATCGGTGGGATCTTTACCAATCCAATGGGTATCAAACAGCACATCTTTATTTTCCTCTGACCATTTCGCCGCGTTTGCCAGCGTATCCCAATCCTCGGTGGTCAACAGTTCAGGCGTAACATACATCTCCTGTAACTGAGTGCCACTGCCAAAATAGCTCCAAACCTGATCGGCAAAATCTTTAGGTGACTGTTTATCCAGATGCTTAGCCTGTTTAGCATACACAATGCCATGCAGCATCAACGAATTCAGTGGGAACAGCGGCCCCTTTCTGACGACATTACGATAAGTTTCTGCATCACGATAGGTAAGCCACTGCTGCACTTTGGAACCTGTACCGTGAAACTCCACATCATAGCCGCCACGCCAAATAGAATCGGCGAAAAATAGCCAAGAAGGCGTGGCTTTGGTGCCTGTGGTCAAGTTGATAAACAGATCATTGCCTGTACTGCGCATATCTTCAATAAGGTGGATAGCGGCATCAAAATCACTGGTGAATGAACTCCCTTTAATCACACGATCAGCATTGCCGGTGCCATCCAGCTTAAACATGGATACATTTTGTTGTTGAATCAGGTTGAGTACCCGGTTATGGAAATTGGCGTAGTAATTAGGGCCTGAGAGCGCAAATCTGCCATCTATCACTTCATAACCAAACTCCTCCGCATGCGAAACACGTTGCTCACCAGGTGGGCCATAACCGCCCCAAGGAGAAAGCCAAATACCTAAACGAGCACGATATTGATCTGCTGCCTGTTTAAGATTTTTGAACTCATGGGGAAATGCCTGACTAAAACCCCAATCTCCTTTGAGGTTATCCCAACCATCATCAAACAGATAACCACCCAACTTCACACCGCGCTTAGTCACCAACTCCTGCCCAAACTGTTTGATACGAGTCAACGACTCTTGTTCGGTATAAGGCGTGAAGAAACCAATATCGTACCAAGAGTTGTAATGTAAGTAAGGACTATATTTACGCGGACGCGCATTGTTCAAAAACTCATTGACGTTGCGCCGCAATTGCCCTTGCTGATAAACACCAATATACGTCTTATAACTTAACGTTTTCCCCGGCTCTAGCGGGATAGAGAGCGCAATTTTTTGCGAAGCGCTCCCTTTATAAGCCTCAGTGGTAATCAATGGATTACCGGGAACAATAAAGAAGCTATCGCTGATAATCGGTGAACTGACGATAGACCCGTGAACAAAAGCGGTTTTAGTGTGAAATGGTATCAACGAGACAGAGCTGAACTCCAACGCGTTTTCCTGCGGTGTAATGGTGATTTCAAACGAGCCGTATTTATCTTTACCCTCCACAGTAATTATATTGCTTACCTGAATGTCACCATGTTTCAGAGAGATAACAATACGATTTCGCTTTTTGCTAATGTCAGTAATCTGAAAATCTTTAGCCGTGAGCTTTTCTCCCGATTTCAACGTGATTTCAAACAGATTGTCAATGATGATGTGATCGTGGTTTGTTGGATTTTCAAATTTTAATTGCGTTACTTTACCGTGTTCGTCGCTAACCGTTACATGGTAATTGTTACCGTCCAACAGCCAGCTATCTGCCCAGACTGGGGTGTTATACAACATGGAACTCGCTAATAAACTTAACGTGATTTTATTTAACGTTCTTATTTTCACAGCAGTTTCCTTAATAGTCAGGATGAAAAAACAGAACCTTCACGAATACAGCTTACCTGCACTGCCACAAATCCGGATTTTTTCTTCTACTACTGCCTGCATAGCCTGTTTTCCCGGCGCGATATATTTACGTGGATCATTCGCATCTGGGTGCTGAATGAAATAACGCTTTACCGCATCAGCAAAAGCAATTTTCAGATCGGTCGCCACATTGACTTTGCATACACCAAGACCAATCGCCTGCTGTATCATCACTTCAGGAATACCCGATGCACCATGTAGCACCAACGGAATATCCACCTGTTCACAGATTGCCGCTAGCCGATCAAAATCCAAATGCGGTTCACCATGATACAAACCATGCGCAGAACCAATCGCTACCGCCAGAGAATCAATACCGGTACGGGCAACAAAGGCTTTTGCTGCCAGCGGATCGGTAAAAAAACTATCGGCACTGGAGACCTGCAAATCATCTTCCTGCCCGCCTAGCCGCCCCAATTCCGCCTCAACGCTAACATCGTAACGATGGCAAAATCGTACCACCTCAGCCACCTTACGAATATTCTCTTCAAAGGGTAAATGCGAGCCATCAATCATTACCGAGCGCACACCTGCGGTCACTTTATGACTGATATCCTCCAGTTCCTCATGATGATCGAGATGCAACGCCAGCGGCAGATTGTGGCGACGAGCAGCATCCTGACAGATTGACACTAGGTAGTCAGTCCCCGCATAACTGAAAGTACTCGGCGTACCTGCCAGAATAACCGGTGATGCCAAGCGTGCAGCGGTTTCCGCTATCACCTGGACAGTTTCCAGATTATGGACGTTAAAAGCAGGAACCGCATAGCCTCCACGCAGAGCCTTTTTCAACATTTGACGACTGGAAATCAGATACATGTAAGCTCCTCAAATGCCATCCAGATTCGGGCTGTCATACCCTCGTTTCTGCTGTTCGTGCCACAGGCTGGTTAATCCCCGCCGCCCACACTCCAGCGCCGTATCACGAAATGTTTCCAGCGTCATACCTTCACGATCTAGCACCATCTCTACCGCCAGTTGCATATTCGTACCGGCAATAACTTCATAACATGGATTAGCTATTGCCAGTTGCGCCGCCTGCCGAAACGGTGATCCACCCAGTAAGTCACTGAGAATAATGATACCCTCACCACTATCACAAGCTGTGCAGGCCGCCTCCAACAACACCAATAATTGTTGCGTACTGATTCCCTCAGGAAAATCGACAGCACAGCACTGCGGTTGTCGTCCGACAACTTGTTCCACTGCCTGCAACAACCCACTGGCGAAATGTCCATGACCGGTGATTACAATACCTAACATTCCCTCTCCTCAGTGCCGTTTATTAAAGAAAACCCACAAACTTCCCTACAATACCGATCACAACCGTCAAACCAATTAACTTGACCGGGGAAAATCCTTTTTTCATCAACCAAAACACTAGCAGGGTGAAACACAACGGCAACAAATTAGGCATTAGTTTGTCCAGCACATCCTTCTGCAACGCCACACTGGCCTTACCGGCATTTACTATTACTGGCGTTGAGAGATGGACATAGGAAGCTACCAACGCTCCGATTACCGTCATTCCCACAATTGAAGCAGCGTGGGAGATCTTTTTGGTATGCTTTTTCAACAAGCTTAACGCGCTGGTTCCTGCACGATAACCATAATGCGCCAAACCAAAACGCAAGCCGAAATGCACGATATTGAACAGCAACAGGAATATGATGGGGCCAAACAGACTGCCCTGTAGCGCCAGAGAGGCCCCAATACCCGCGCAGATGGGTAGCAGAGTCAACCAAAACAATGCATCGCCAATCCCACCTAGTGGCCCCATCAGCGCCACTTTTACTGCACGAATAGTGGAAATTTTCTCCTTATTTCGCTCCATTGCCAGCACCAACCCAGACAGGAAGGTGGCATCAAACGGATGCACATTGATAAACTCCATATGCATCTTCATCGAATTTGCGAGATCTTGCGGATTCTTGTGGATCTTACGCAGACCCGGGATCAAGGTGTACAACCAGCCCCCCGCCTGCATACGCTCATAGTTAAATGACGCCTGTAGCAACAAAGAGCGCCACGCCATACGATTCAAATCGCCGTTGGTCAGATCCTCACTCGGTATCGTGTCCTGATAGTCATCCTGTTCAACCTGACTGGTTGCCAGCGTCTGCGCCATCCTGTTCTCAGCTTTAGCTGCCATAGCTGCATCGGTATCGTTAAATGCCATCTTCCATCTCCTGAGATTGAGTGGTAGGCGCGCTGCGTTCAGCGGCCTCTTCCATACGGGAACGGTTAAAGAAATCGATCAATGCAATCGCAAAAGCGCCAAGTGCTACGGCAATAATCGGCATATTAAGGAATGTGACTGAAATAAAACCTAAAATGAAATAAGCGATATAAGTCTTTTTCATCATAATTTTCATCAGCATAGAAAAACCGATAGCAGGCATCATGCCGCCCGCAACCGCAAGACCATCCAACAACCATTGCGGCGCCTTCTGTACCATGACGCTGGCAGCGTCAGCACCGAAATAGACTGGCAGAAATGCCACGATAAAGTAGAAACAGAACAGAATGGTGATACCCAAGTAGTTCACACGCTCCACGCCGCGCCAGTTCAACGCTTTCACCATCTGATCGCACTTATGCATCATGGGTGAGAACAGGGTAAACAGCAGGGTGATGCAGCCTTGTACCGCAATAGAAAACGGCACCGCGATACCAATCGCCACCTTAGGATCAGCATGAGTCAAAATGGCAAATGCCGTGCCAATCACACCCCCAATCACCACATTTGGCGGCTGAGCACCTGCCAGTGGCACCATTCCCATCCAGACCAGCTCCAGTGTCCCCCCGACCAGCAAACCCGTCTGCACATCCCCTAAAATCAGCCCGACCAACGGCCCAATCACCACTGGACGATGAAAATGAGTCAACCCATCGAACAGATCCACTCCGGCCAATCCTGCCAGTAACCCAATCAATATCGCATCAATCAGCATAACTCACCCCTTAAACCAGCAATTTAGCGATAGGTTCTCCCGCTTCATCCGGCACTCGCCGAATCTCGCAAGTGATACCCAGTTGCTCCAGTTCACGAAATACCACCACGTCACTGTCATCAACCGAAACCGTCTTATGAATTTGACGCTTTCCCTCAGCAAAATGCATATTACCCACGTTGACGAAGCGGATCGGTACTCCGCCTTTTACTAACGTCAGTACATCCTGCGGTGTTTTACAGACGATAAAAATCTTCTGGCGCTCAGCCGCTTTATGAATCACATCAATGGTTTTTTGCAGGGTGAAATAACGCGTCTGAACCCCATCAGAAACCACCATATCCATCAGATTTTGCTGCATCAAATCACTGGCAACGTGATCATTAGCCACCAATACCAAATTGGCCCCCAGTGAATTGGTCCAGGTCACACCGACTTGACCATGCACCAACCGGTTATCAATTCGAGTCATTAAAATATTCGGTATCGACATAATCACTCCTGCTACATTTTATTCTTGGTGAATACGGTGGATGATAAGGATAAATTTCCACCCCCTTCACCACGCGGTTGACTTCCCCTGTCGGACATGGATTGTCTGGCGTTATGCCCAGTGCCAGCGAGGTTTCAAACGCTAACATCTGCAAAAATATCAAATAGGGGAACAACAGCCAGATATCGTCTTGTTCACTGTTAACCACAGTGAACCCTTTCCCCTGTGTGCCACTCAGTGCAACAATTTGACACGCCAATCCGTCATGATTCAGCTCATGCCACAGATCGAGATCATAACGACGACGATACTGATCAGCCGAAAGCATCATGACCACCAACGTATCGCGTTCGATCATAAACTTCGGCCCATGACGCACCCCCATTGACGAATCGTAACGCGTCGTGACACGCCCGGCAGTCAGCTCCAGCATCTTGAGCGCCCCCTCCTCTGCAACCCCAGTAAAACAACTGGAACCCAAACACATCATGCGTTTAAAACCACAACGGGCCAGCCGCTTAATCTGTGTCTGCCACTGTTCCCTTTCCCGCTCACACAACACGATCATCGCCCTCAACGGCTCATCACACTGTTCCAACGTCAATGGCCCTAGCAGCAGCACTGTTGCTAACGTCATGCAGCTAAAACTGGACGTCATAGCAAAACTTTGGTCATGAGAACCCTGTGGCATATTCAACGAACAGACGTGAGAGCGCCCTTCGGCATAACGCGCTAACGCACCGCCGGGATTACAGGTCAGCATCAGGTGATAACAGCGTGACAGGAGCTGATCCGCCAGTTTTACCGCCGCCACGCTCTCCGGGCTATTGCCCGATCGCCCATAAGAAATCAGCAAGGTTGAACGTGTTGGATCGAGATATTGCAAAGGAGAAGGCACAATGTCTGTGGTGCTGTACGCGACCACATTCAGTCCACACTGCTCGCGCAACCAAGGCGCCAGTGTGCGCCCGATAAACGCGGAGGAACCTGCGCCACACAGCACTATCTGTAACTCCGGATCAGATAATAAAGGCTGCAAAAAGGGTCGCCATAACGCTTCTTCACGTTGCAGATTTTGATATAACTGACGCCAAAGCTCAGGCTGTTGATGAATCTCTCTGGCAGTATGCAACGCATGGTGCTCACGCAGCCAGACTTCGGCATAGGAAAACAGCTCATTCATGCTAAAACTCCTTGTACCTCGGACTCACAAGCCTGCACATAGTTTAAGAGTACAGAACGAATTTTATCCAACACCCAAGCGTGTGGGTCATTATCCAACCTTCCGGCATTAACGGCCTGCGCCTGCTCCGGCAGGTACTGACTCAGCAGTGAAAGGGAAACCGGGCGACAACACAGGTTATCCATCAAGGTATTCACTGCCTGTTGTACCTGTGGATGCGGCCAGTAGTAACGAACGCGATCACTCAAACTGTATTGACGATCAATAAACTGTTGATGCGGTGTACCATGGTAATAGCGATTCCAGTGCTCCGGCTGCTCAAGCATGACCTGTTCTAACGTGGCGCACAGATGAGCCGCGTCCTGTTCCCCATTCCATTCACCATCGATTTTATCGAGTGCGAAAAGCGCCTCACGTAAAGCAAAAGTCAAAGCTGGGCCGACTTTCAAAATGGCAAAGTGATCACGTACCAACTCACGGTAAGCTTGCGCCGTTTGATAATCAGTAGAATGAGCTTCATAGACTAAATAAGGTTGAGATTCGATATATTGACTCAGTGCCGCTGCACGTTTAGGTTGATAATGTTCAATATAATGGTGATCGAACTCCACCCCCGGTTGCACCACCAGCGCAATCACCCGCGGCCATACCGGTTCCAGTCCAGCCAATCGCCAGGCTTGTTGATGTACACTCAACGTTGTCGCCGCTGCCTGAGGCGTCGTGACTTGCATTCCTGCCAATGCTTCTTTCGCTCCGCCCGGTACCGGCACTTCGGTACCTATCACATAAACCGGTGGTTCTCCCCCCACCTGCTGCCAACAACGTTCTGCCACCTGACACAAACGAGCTGCACGTACCGCAACCTCCTTGTCGCCAAGCGGCGTTGGATCATCCAAACAGGACATCGAGCAATCGAGATGTATCTTACGAAACCCCGCCGCCACATAATCGTGTATCAACGTTTCAGCCAGTTTCATTGCCTGTTCAGCGGGAAGATCCTGCCAGGCATTGGGTCCAAGATGATCGCCCCCTAACCAGACACGATCACGCGGTAAACCAATGCGATCGGCCTGTTGCCAAACTGCATCCCGGAATTGAGCAGGTTGCATCCCGGTATAACCACCAAACTGATTGACCTGATTAGAAGTTGCTTCAATCAATACCGAGGTCTTACGCTCTTTAGCGACGCGCAAAGCACTTTCCAATACCCAGGGATGAGCGGAACAGACCGAATAGATCCCCACTGCTTCACCTGATTTGTGACGACGGATAAGTTGTAATAGTGACTGCATGGTGTCTCCCATGCGGGCAAGAATCTCGGTAAGAACTATTCGTCGGCAATAATCACATCCACACCGAGTTCAATTAATGCCCGCCTGTAGTTATCGGGGATCCGACTGTCAGTAATCAGCCGATGAATCTGTCCAGCTTGACGGATCATACAAAAACTTCTGCGCCCAAATTTACTGGCATCCGCCACCGCGATAATTTCATGCGCTACCTCACACATTACGCGATTAAGGTGGGCTTCACCGGGGTGTGGCGTGGTTATCCCTGCTTCCAGATCAAAACCATCGACGCCAAGAAATAGGGTGTCAAAGCGATATTGACGCAATTGCTGTTCCGCCGCCGGGCCATAGAGCGAGTAGGAGTTCTGACGCACACTCCCGCCAAGCACCATCACCTCCATCCGGTCAAACCCCGCCAATTCATAGGCGATATTCAACGCGTTAGTCATGACGACCAGATCACGCCGCTCTTTCAGAAATGGCACAATTTGCGTGGTAGTCGAACCAGAATCAAGGATCAGAGCATCACCATCCTGAACAAACTGTGCCGCCTTGGCCGCAATGCGCGATTTCACATCACGATTCATCCGGCCTTTATCTTGCAAGGGGCGATCAAAGGCGAATTGCTGATTCAACATGGCACCGCCATAGGAACGCAATGCACAACCTTTTTGTTCCAGATAACGCAGGTCATTACGGATAGTGACACTGGAAACCCCAAAATGAGTACTCAGATGCTCGACACGCACGCTGCCCTCATGACACAGCAAGTCGATAATCTGTTCACGTCTTTTTACGGTATCCACAGCCATTCCGTTATACTCCTCAGATTTTCAGCGACAAATTTATGCCGCCTGTGATGAATTGCTTTCCCTCTCTTTCGATTTAATTACAGCAAAAGCAATTAAATGAAATTGTGATCGCTATTACAGTCTATTATATAGACAAAAATTGGCATAAAAGGTTTCGATTGGAAACGTAACGAAAGGAAATACTAAATTCTCTGGTCACTGACTATTTACCCAAAAATCAGTTTTCATCCCCATTTTGGGTAGCAATTGATATAAAGAAACGAAAGCGCTTGGTTTTCAATCAGCAACCGCAAAGTTTTATTTTGTCAGGTGATAGAGATCACAAATTTTGTGATTGGGTGTACAAATCCTGATAGAATCCAAGACTGAAAGCTCTCACTGTAATTGAAGGACACGCCACATGACAAAACGATTTTCGGTGCTGACTGGCAGTTTGCTGCTTGCCGCTTCTCTCGGCGCTCAAGCCTCGAATACACCAGATCAGCCCCGCCTGACAAATACCGTTGATAAGACCATACACTCCCTGATGCAGGAATATGACATTCCAGGAATGGCGATTGCGGTGACTTTCCGCGGTCAACATTTTTTCTATCAATACGGTGACGCGTCAAAAGAGAGCAACACGCCGGTCACCAAAGAGACAATCTTTGAAATAGGATCGGTCAGCAAAACCTTTACCGGCAGCCTGATTTCTTGGGCGCAGGTGACGGGAGCCATTTCCCTCTCCGATAAGGCCAGCCAGCATTTTCAACCGCTTGCAGGCAGCACCTTTGACAACATAAACCTGCTGAATATTGCCACCTATACCGCAAGCGGCCTGCCGTTACAATTCCCTGATGAGATCGACAGCAATAACAAAATGGTGGACTGGTTTCAGCACTGGCAGCCAAAGTACACGCCCGGAACCTACCGCCAGTACTCCAATCCCAGCATTGGCCTGGCGGGCTATATCGTTGCCCAACGCCTTGAAAAATCTTACTCAATACTGGTGAAAAACCAAATCCTTTCACCGCTTGGTCTACACCATACCCGGTTTAACGTGCCCGAGCAGGAGATGAAAAATTATGCATTGGGTTATTCAAAAGAGAATAAACCGATTCGCATAACTCCCGGCGTGCTGGATGAGGAAGCCTATGGTCTGAAAACCAGTGCACAGGAGCTGATCGGCTTCGTAGACGCAAATATCGATCCTTCCCGCATAGGTGACAGCAAACTGGCACAGGCCATTCGGGCAACCCATACCGGCTATTACCGGGTGGGGGAGATGACGCAAGGGCTGGGCTGGGAGCTTTATCACTGGCCCGTTACCCTTGAGCAGGTACTGAGCGGCAACTCGGCGCAGATCGCTTATCAGGCCAACAAAACCACGGAACTATCGCCGCCAGAGCCGCCAACGGATGCGCTTTTTATCAATAAAACCGGTTCCACCAATGGCTTCGGCGCGTATGTCGCGTTTGTGCCGCAAGAGCAAATGGGTATTGTGCTGCTGGCCAACAAAAACTACCCCAATGAAGTGCGCATCAAAGCGGCCTGGCAAATCCTCAAGGCGCTGAAATAAGGTGCAACTGCATTAAATACCGTGCCTGTTGGCAGCAACAGCGCCTCCCCAGGAGGCGTTGTCCTGACATATCGAGTCGTTAAGCCAGTAAGGCTTCCAAACCTGCGGTCACCGACTCCATACGGTGACCACCTGAATGCTCAATAACATAACGCTTGCCTACCTGAGAAGAAGCATCCAGCCCCCAAATACCATGTTCGGCCTTCTGACTCAGAGGATCGCTACTGGTATTGATGTGGGTGACGTTGGCACTATCCAACTTGTCGGCCAGCCGATCCCGTAATCCTACATGCAATCCCATGCTGTTGAATGCGGTGACCTTGATCCCATGTTTTATGCCCGCATATTGCGCCAGCCCGCCTCCCAAGGAGTGGCCTAGAACCTCAACCTTGCCGCCATATTGTTTAGTAAAAGCCTTGACCAAGCGGTCAGCATCCTGAAACGCGCTGTCCTTGATCCCCAAAGCAGCGCCGACGTCACTCTTCACTGTACCAGGACGCTTAGTTGGCTGGGTGCCCACGAAGGAGAGCACCATAGTATCGTCACGTTTGTAAACAGCAACCTTGAGCGCAGACCAGCCATCTCCCTCAAGGATTAAAGGATCATTCACCCCCTTGCTGGGGCGAACATGCAGGGTTAACTCACTGCCAGTTCCGCCACTGCCATCCTCCCGGCGAGCCAGTATTGAGGACGGGATATCAGCTAAAGTGGAATGACTGTAACCCGCAGGCATATCCCGATAGCTACTGGAGCAACTGATTCTCGCCAATTGAGCCGCATCCATCACTGCCTTAGCTCCCACAGCATTCAACGGCTCTTGCTCCGCTTTAGCCACAAACGCAGGTTTGGCGATCACCTTGGCAGAATTCAGCAATTGCTCGGCACGCGTTCCAGCCTGCAAACGATCGGACGCGCCAAGCGGCAGGTGCGAGACTCCCTTCGCGCCCGCTCCGGCCAGCCCTAAGGCAGAAGATGCCAGCAAACGCCCTGTGGATTCCGCCAGGTTTTTAACGCCTGTAACACCGACTGAAATTGCACCACTCGTTACACTACTGGCACCGCCCGTGATATTAGCCAATCCCTTGATAATGGCCCCAGTCCAGTAACGCGCCTTACCTTTGGCACTCTGTGCATGGGAGTCATGTCCTCCCTGTATGGCAGTGCCAATCTTGCGAGCCGGGGCACTCAATGTCAGATATTTCAGTGTGGTGGTTAGCACCTTGCCCGGCGACACCTGAGTACCAAGACCAGTACTGGTGTAATGAGAGGCAAGATGATGATGAACATTATTATTGCGAGATGGTGTCTGTACTTCTCCGTTCGAAAGGGGTGCCAATGCCGTGGCGCTGGGAGTGTGCCCAATACCTTGAATAGACATCTTATTATTCTCCTTGGTTATTCAGATGACCGAAATTCAGCATACGATGGCTGAACCGGGTAATGGATGCAGCACAGATGATGCGCCATTCTGCTGGGTGTTGATCACCTGAAACTGAGACTGCAAGCTGATCCCAAGATCGAGGAACTCTCCCAGAGTCTGCATAAATGCAGTTTCATCGAACATCTCGATTAACGCGGAGAAGCTCAACACCAGATAATTGGTACGACTGTCCAGACTGATCTGACTACCGCCCGTGGTAAGACCGAACATATTCAGCTCAAGGGCAGCCCGGGTCAACATCAACTGGCCCGGCTCATCTGCTGGCAATCGCAACAAAGGAATATAGAAATAAAATGCCTGAACGTCATCATTACCCGGCACTTCGATGATGCACTCACCACCTTGGCCGAAAGGTACTGTACAGTGACCATCGCTGCCAATGCTCAAAGCTACACCTTGGCGTTCACCAACAAGGCGCAACCATTCAGATACTGTCTGTTGATATGCTTTCACTATGATGTTCTCCGCTCGTTATCCCTTACAGACCAAGGGTTTCGCACGCAATAGAAAGTGTGAGCATGTTAACAATCACTGGCAAGCCGTGATTTATCTCCGGGGCGAAGTTTTTTATATCGACGTCGAAATAGCGCCTTATCGGCAGTTGGGTTGTACCGTAAAAGCACAGCTCACATCCACCGTGCTCAGTTCAGCCAACAGACATTGCCTCAATAGTGCAGGTTAATTCATATGAGTTTTACGAGCCGGATCATATTCCCACCACCACTCAAAGGAGGGAAGTCCTAGTGATTCGAAACTTTCCGGCGGCATCTTGTCAGTAACTTGCCCACCTTCAAATACACTTTCCTGGGAAAGACCGCTGATAGAACAATAGCGCTTACAAGTCCGAACCCAAAACAAACAGCCACTGTAATAGGTAGTCAATCCATTAATGTAATCACGAACTTCAGGAGATGCAGTAATCAACACCTCTTTTTGTAACCGTAAGAACAAACTAACTACCCGCCAACGCAGTTCCCAATAATGCTCCATGCTCTGTTCAACCGTATAGCCATATTGCCGACGCATGATACTAATAACATTATGTTCCTTATCATCTACAGCTCTCCCTTGTTCCTTAGCATAAGCATAGGATTCACAATCCCATGCAGTCAGGCAGCCCATCATTTCTGACAATGCGCGAACTCGACGATCTTCGAATTCATCCTGACTAATATTAATACCTGCGATAACATGGTTGAGCACAGGATATGCCCAAGCACCTCCACCATACATACGCATCACCAAATAATCATCAAGCAAAGGTTTTGGTTCCATCGCTTTCCACATTTCAGTCATGATGTAAGTACGCATCCCTTCAAAAAAACGGCCTGCCAGAGTAGGAGATGCATAGCGATTTAATCGAATACACAAGTCACGCATTGCTCTAGCGTAACGATCGTTGTTAACGGAATATTCAGGAGATTCAAGAGCACGCTGTAGTTGAGCCGCATTATGGATAAAAGCGGTAGGATTTACGCTTAATGGCCCTTCATCACAATATTCATCATCATAGGTAAAACCCCACATTACGAAATCTGAGCCCACTTGTAGTAATTCCTTGCTCCCCTTTGGATATATTAACCCCGCCAACCGTGCACTTCCCATTTGCCATAAACGTCGCCTTTGTGTTTCGTCACTATATAAGCGAAAGCGATCCGCATATTCACGCGTAGCTATTGCAATCTCACAATTTTCCGGATCTTCCGCATTAACTAATGGATGTAACATATATGGGAATGGGTTAGGTATGGGGGGAATTTTAATGATATTCACAAATAATTAGCTCCATAAAGTAATTTATTGACAGAGTGTGGCTTAATAGTCATTAACTTATAGATGGATATCGGTTCTTTTTCCAATCAGGTTCAATCTCTCGGATTAAACTAGCCTGAAACAACTCCCCCATCCACTTAGTCATCCGACAACTCACTAAATTTGTTAGCTTTCTTACAAATTCAACTTATTAATTTGCATAACCAGCCTTTCCTGCACATCATGGAAGTTATTGTATTTACCATTATCTATTAACTAAAACTTATGATTAGAGTTGCACTTATTGACGACCACGTAGTCGTCCGTTCCGGTTTTGCACAATTACTCACGCTTGAAAATGATCTTGAAATCGCCGGGCAATACGCCAATGCCAAAGAAGCCTGGTTGGGTTTACTCAGAAACCCGATTGATGTTGCCGTGATGGATATCGCGATACCGGATGAAAGTGGTTTGCACCTGCTCACTCGGTTACGGCAAAAACGGCCTGATTTTCGTACCATTATTCTCAGCATTTATGACACCACCGCATTTGTACAAAGCGCATTGGATGCCGGCGCCTGCGGCTATCTCACCAAACGATGCGGCCCGGAAGAATTAGTACAGGCAGTACGTTCCGTACATCAAGGGGGATGCTATTTGTGTGCCGATGCACTAAAAGCACTGCGTCAAACATCACAGAAAGTTACAGCACTGCAAATTCTAACCCCCAGAGAACGGGAAATATTTGATCTGCTGATCAATGGTATTAATGTTAAAACTATCGCAGAACAACTCTATCTCAGTCATAAAACTGTTCATGTTCACCGCGCCAATATTCTTAGCAAACTCCAGTGCGATAGCACCATTGATCTGGTTCATTACGCTCTGCAACACCAGATTCCAATGGGGAATCCATGAACAGAGGATCACGATTTGGCCTGTTATCACTCTTTCTGCTGATTTTTTATTCGCTGAGCTGGCTTGCTCTGTGGACCATCAGCTTCTACCTGAATGACAATGGACAACAAGCTGCACTACTTCTGCCACAAGGGTTGCGGCTAGCGCTGTTTATCCTACTGGGACGTCGTTACTTGCCCACCTTATTAGCCACTGAGATTATTATTCTGCTATGGCTCGGCAGCGAACAACTTATTACTCACAATATCATTCTGTTATCACCCTTTCTCAGCCTAATACCCACCCTTATCGTGCAACAATTCTGGTGGCGCTATCCCCTGTATTGGCAACGGCTCTCAATTCTGCTGGCTGGCGTAGCCGCCAATAGCGTATTACAGGCTGTTTGTCTGGGATTTACGCTGACTGCCGGCACCAGCCACCTGTTTCTCACCTCGTTAACCGGTGGAGTTTTATTGTCACCTTTTGTTTATCTGATCTATGAATATCTACGTCAGCAACATCTAAAAAATATGCTGCAACCGAGTGACCCTGATCCTCAGTTACGCCCTTCTTTGTTGATGTGGTGTTGTCTATTCTGCTTGCTAGGATTAAGCGCCCAGATCTTTATGTCACCAGAAATTGAAAACCTTTTGGTGATTCTCATATTTATCCCTAATGTCTTTATGGCCTACCGTTATGGCTGGCAAGGCGGCGTACTGGCGGCTTTACTAGGGAGCCTAATGATCACATCAGCTCGGCAATTCAGTGGCGCTTTTAACGATTTAGGCGAACTGGAAATGTTCCTGACCATTCAGGCCCTCTTAGGCATAGGTCTGGGGATAGCAATCAGCCGCCAACAACAGCTCGCTGAAAATTTACAACGTTACCATGAACTCTTAGAGCAGGAACTAACCGCCCGCCATACTCTGATGAAGAAGCTGGTTCACACAGAAGAAGATATTCGTAAAAGTATTGCCCGCGAGTTACATGATGAAATTGGTCAGAATATTACTGCCATTCAAATTCAGGCAACGCTGATAAAACGTACCGCCATCACCCCGGCAACAGAAATGATCGCAGAACAGATCAATAACCTGGCCCAACAGATCCACCAATCCACCCGTCAATTATTACGCCAATTGCGCCCACCGGTTTTGGAAGAGATGTCCTTAGAAAAAGCGCTTCACCATCTGATCCATGAATTTGCGTTTAAAGAACAACATATTGATTGTCGGTTGGACTACCAGCTTCCTCAAAATCCAACCAATGAAACGGTGGTTTTTACCCTTTACCGTCTGGTTCAAGAGTTACTGAACAACGTTAGTAAACATGCCAAAGCGACTCGAATCGCTATCATCCTGCGGCAACACCGGGATGTGATCGAACTCAGAATCAGTGATAACGGCATCGGCATTACAGAAGATAAAAGAAAAGGTGGATTTGGCCTCCAAGGTATTGAAGAACGTATCCGCGCGTTAGGTGGAGATTGGCAGTTAAGTAATGATAACGGCACACGCATAATTGTTAAGCTGCCCACAAATTCCGATGAAAATCAGGCATAACTAGGAATTATTCTTAGTTTCCTAAAACCTTATCCCATCCATTTTCATCAACCTTTCTTTATATACCCTATGGATTTCAAGATGGATCGCGACGGCAAGGGAGCGAATCCCCGGGAGCATAGATAACGATGTGACCGGGGTGAGTGAGTGCCGCCAACAAAGAGGCAACTTGAAAGATAACGGGTATATTTCATTTTCATGGAGGAGCCGGGTATGCAAGCCACCAGCCAGAAACAGATTTCACAACACTATCACCGCTGGCGCAGCCGTTTGCTGATTTCCATGATCATTGGCTATGCCGCATTTTATCTGACGCGAAAAAGCTTCAACTTTGTTATGCCGGTTATGCAGTTGGAACTGGGATTGGATAAAGGGCATATCGGCTGGATAACCACTCTGTTCTATCTGACTTACGGCAGCTCAAAATTTATTTCTGGTGTATTTCATGATCACACCGGTTATCGCTGGTTTATGGGTGCCGGATTAGTGATGACAGGTGTGTTAAACATTATCTTTGCTTTCTGCTCATCATTTTCTGCACTGCTGATCATCTGGACACTGAACGGCTTCTTTCAGGGCTGGGGATGGCCCCCCTGCGCCAGATTACTGACACACTGGTACTCCCGCAATGAACGCGGCTTCTGGTGGGGATACTGGAATACCTCCATTAATATCGTCGGTATTACCGTCCCGATGTTGTCCGCTTTTCTGGCGACAACTTACGGCTGGCAAACAGCGCTGATGATGCCGGGAATTATTTGCATTTTATTAGGCATCTGGCTCTGCCATCAGTTATGTGGCACCCCACAACAGCACGGTTTGCCCAGTGTGGGGCAGTGGCGGCAGGATTCACTGGAGCTTCGACATGAACAGCTATCGCACCCCATGCCGATGATGCAGATACTACGGGATACCATCTTAATTAACAGAACTATCTGGTTGCTAGGATGCTCCTACATTCTGGTCTATCTCATCAGAATGGCGATTAACGATTGGGGAAACTTGTGGTTGTCAGAAACACATGGCGCCAATCTGCTCAGTGCCAATGCGACGCTCTCGCTATTTGAACTCGGTGGTTTAACCGGCGCTCTGTTTTCCGGTTGGGGATCTGATTTACTGTTCCGCGGCCAACGCGCCCCAATGATTCTCCTGTTTGCTCTTGGGCTATTCGTGACTGTCACCGCATTGTGGCTCACTCCCATTCATCACTATGCGCTGTTGGCAGTCTGTTTTTTCAGTATCGGTTTTTTTGTATTTGGCCCGCAAATGCTGATTGGGCTGGCAGCAACGGAATATTGCCATAAACAAGCTGCCGGCACCGTCACGGGTTATCTGGGATTGTACGCCTACCTAGGCGCAGCAATCGCAGGCTGGCCACTAAGTCAGGTGGTTGCCCACTATGGCTGGTCAGGGATGTTTGCCCTGCTCACCGCCGCAGCCGCCATGATGGGTTTGCTGTTGATGCCACTGTTAATGGCAGACGTTGGTAAAAGGGAACATATGGCAAGGGTAGCCTCGCTACTTTCTAATAATAAGCAGTTTTGAATACTAAGGACAAAATAATGAAACTGAAACCTCTCTCTACACTTATTGCAGCCGGTCTGGCCGTTGCTGCATTTACCAACAGTGCTCAGGCCGCCGGACGTTTGATCGTTTATTGCAGCGCGACTAACGCCTTGTGTGAAACTGAAACCAGAGCATTCGGTGAAAAATATAATGTAAAAACCACTTTTGTCCGTAACGGTTCAGGCAGTACTCTGGCAAAAATTGAAGCCGAAAAACGCAATCCACAAGCAGATATCTGGTACGGCGGGACTCTGGACCCGCAATCTCAAGCGGGAGAGATGGATCTACTAGAACCTTATAAATCCCCTAATCTGACACAAATCATGCCACAGTTCCGCGACCCGGCTAAACGTAAAGGCAACTACAGCTCCGCCGTTTACGTCGGTATTCTCGGCTATGGCGTCAACACTGAACGTCTAAAAGAGAAAAATCTGCCGATTCCAACCTGCTGGAAAGATCTCACCAAACCGATATATAAAGGCGAAATTCAGATTGCCGATCCTCAAAGTTCAGGCACCGCTTACACCGCGTTAGCAACCTTTGTTCAGTTATGGGGCAAAGATCAGGCATTTGATTACCTGAAAAAACTAAACGTCAACATTTCTCAGTACACCAAATCCGGTATTGCCCCAGCACGAAATGCCGCTCGCGGCGAATCCGCGATTGGTATCGGTTTCCTGCATGATTACTCATTGGAAGTAGAAAATGGCGCCCCACTAAAACTTATCGCGCCATGTGAAAGTACCGGTTATGAAATCGGCGGCGTAAGTATCATCAAAAATGCCCGCAATATGGACAACGCCAAACTGTTTGTTGACTGGGTGTTATCCAAAGAAGCTCAGGAATTGAGTTGGAAGAAAGGAAAAGCTTATCAGATCCTGACCAATACCAAGGCGAAAGCTTCTCCTTTGGCGCTTAAATTATCCGATCTGAAACTGATTAATTACGATATGGATAAATATGGCGCCAGTGATGTACGCAAAGAGTTAATTACCAAATGGGTGACAGAAGTGAAAATGGCTAAATAAAGTCAGTCAAGGGCGGATCACCTCCGCCCTTAAGAAGCTATCTCACAATAATAATAAAATGGAAGGAAATTATGTCTCACGCATTTACCCTGCCTATCAGACAGAAGCAGGATGCCGTGTTCTGGTGGATTGCTCTAATGTGGCTGGCCTTCGCGCTTTTGCCATCATGGAGCCTGGACTACGGCCTATTCGACTCTACTCAAGATGAACTTCTCGCCGCCTATGGCTGGAACAGATTAAACATCAATTTACTGTGGTTCCTGTTACCCTCAGTGCTACTACTACGCCCACTGACACCAGCAAACCGCAATCAACATCGACGCCACTATTTTGACGCTGGTTATGCCTTATTATGCGCTCTATTTGTGGTTATTAGCGCAGCTATTATCGGTCGTGGGCTGGGCTACTCGACGATTTTCCTGTTTATCTCACTGGGCGCGATTATTACTCTGGCTCTGTCTCGCCTTGAATGGCTTGGTGGTGACAGTTTTGTTATCGGCTCATTGGTCGCGGTTATTGCCCTAATCGGCATATTTATCCTTTATCCGAGTATTGCCATCTTTATTCCGATGTTTACGGATGATGCCGGTCAGTTTGCCCCATTTGCTTTTATATCGATCCTGGGGCAAGCACATATTATTCAGGTTATCATCAACTCCATTCTGCTCTCTCTAGCCGTTGGTATAGGTTGCACTTTCTTCGGGCTGGTACTGGCAATTTATACCGCCAGAATCGCCCGCCGTTCCGCCATTATTGGCCGGGTATTCTCTATCTTACCCATCGTAACGCCACCGTTTGTGGTTGGTTTAGGCGTCACCCTAATGATGGGCCGTTCCGGTTATATCACTGAATTTATGGCAACCTGGTTTGGCCTAACCAACACCAACTGGCTGTATGGCTTTACCGGCATCTGGCTGGCGCAAGTTCTAGCCTTTACGCCAATGGCATTTATGATCCTTGATGGCGCTATCAAAACCATCCATCCCTCATTGGAAGAAGCTGCTTATACTCTGCGAGCCAATCGCTATCAGACATTCTTCAATGTTTTTATTCCGCTGTTAAAACCGGCACTGGCGAACGCTTTCCTGATTGTCATTGTCCAGTCGCTGGCAGATTTCAGTAACCCATTGGTACTGGGCGGTAGCTTTGACGTACTGGCGACCCAGATCTATTTCTATATCACCGGTTCTCAACTCGACTATCAGGCCGCCAGTACTCTCGGCGCTTCACTGCTGGTTTTCTCATTACTGGTCTTCTGCGTGCAATATCTGTGGATTGGTAAACGTTCCTACGTCACGGTTTCAGGCAAATCCTACCGTGGTGACGTACAACCGTTGCCAACTTCGCTGGTTTGGGGGGGCTGTGCCATCCTATTTATCTGGGTTGTGTTCAACATTTTGTTATACGGCAGCATCTTCTACGGCAGTTTCACCGTCAACTGGGGAGTGGATTACACTCTGACCTTAGATAACTTCATCAAACTGTTCGGTCAAGGTCTGCACGATGGCGCATGGCCATCATTACTGGATACCCTGCTCTACGCCGGTATCGCTGCCCCCATTACCGCGATCCTCGGTCTATTGATTGCTTACATTGTCGTACGCCAGGAATTTCGCGGTAAAAAAACCATCGAATTCACCACCATGCTATGCTTTGCCGTACCGGGTACCGTCGCCGGGGTTTCCTACATTCTGGCCTTTAATGATTCACCTTTTTATCTCACCGGAACCGCAGCCATCGTCATTATCTCCATGACCATGCGAAACGTGCCGGTAGGTATCCGAGCAGGCATTGCCGGTCTTGGACAAATTGATAAATCACTGGATGAAGCTTCACTCAGCCTGCGCGCTGGATCGATGAAAACCATCTTCCATATACTGTTACCCTTACTGCGTCCGGCGATTTTATCTGCACTGATCTACAGCTTTGTTCGTGCGATTACCACCGTCAGCGCGATTGTCTTCCTGGTCACACCAGACACCCGCGTAGCAACCTCTTATATTCTGAATCGAGTGGAAGATGGTGAATACGGGGTTGCTATCGCTTATGGCTCGATCCTGATTGTGGTTATGCTGGCCATTATTTTCTTATTTGACTATCTGATTGGCGAAGCGCGGATCTCTCGCTCCAAAGCCAAAAATGCACAGTAATCACGGAGTGACGATATGACACAACAAAATTTTGTCGAACTGAAAAATGTAACCAAACGGTTCGGTAGCAACACCGTGATCGATAATCTGGAACTATCTATTCCGCAGGGACATATGGTCACGCTGCTAGGGCCATCCGGCTGCGGTAAAACCACCGTATTGCGTCTGGTCGCCGGGTTGGAGAAACCTAGTGAAGGTAAGATTTTCATTGACGGTGAAGACGTTACAGATCGCTCTATTCAGCAACGGGACATCTGTATGGTATTTCAGTCCTATGCCCTATTCCCGCATATGTCACTGGGGGAAAATATTGGCTACGGGCTGAAAATGTTAGGACGGCCTAAAACGGAGATACGCGAACGGGTTAAAGAGGCACTGGAGCTGGTGGACTTAGGCGGCTTTGACGATCGTTACGTAGACCAAATCTCTGGCGGGCAGCAACAGCGTGTTGCTCTCGCTCGCGCACTGATCCTCAAACCTAAAGTGTTACTTTTCGATGAACCGCTGAGTAACCTTGATGCTAATCTGCGCCGCAGTATGCGCGAGAAAATCCGCGAATTACAGCAGCAATTTAATATCACCTCGCTATACGTTACTCATGATCAAAGTGAGGCATTTGCAGTTTCCGATGCGGTACTGGTGATGAATAAAGGTAAAATCATGCAAATTGGCACGCCACAAACACTCTATCGCCAGCCAGCATCTGAGTTTATGGCAAGTTTTATGGGAGATGCCAATATCTTCCCGGCGACTTTAGGTGCTGATTATGTCGAGATTTTCCAATATCGCCTGCCACGACCAGCAAACTTTACCACCAACCGACAATCGGTAACGGTAGGCGTCAGACCGGAAGCCATTACCCTGAACCGGGATGGAAATATCAGCCAACGCTGCACCATCAGCCATGTGGCTTACATGGGGCCACAATATGAAGTCACAGTAGATTGGCAAGGGCAAACGCTGTTATTACAGATTAACGCCACCCAATTGCAACCCAATGTCGGCGATAATTACTATCTGGAAATTCATCCGTTTGGGATGTTTATTTTGGCAGAGCAAAGCAGCCGTTAATTTGATTGCAAAAAATCCTGACTTTCCGATCAAGAGGCCGCCAGTTGGCGGCCTGTAACCCTCAAGAATGTTTTTCAATGACCAAATCAACGCCCTCATTTTTTATTTTTAAGATTATCCTAGCCTTATATACAAAAAAACGTATGATTGGATATACAAAATTTAGTATAATGGATATCAAATGCGGAAACATCTTAGTTTTATCGATAGCAGCCTTGACGATTTACGGTCTTTTCCCGAAGACGCCAGACAGAACATTGGGTTTCAGCTTGATCGTGTGCAACAGGGGCTGGAGCCAGATGACTGGAAGCCATTAACTATTGTAGGAACTGGCGTTCGCGAAATTCGTGTAAGGGACGAAAGCGGTATTTATCGGGCGATGTATATCGCTAGATTTGAAGAAGCTGTTTATGTACTGCACTGCTTTCAAAAGAAAACACAGGCGACCAGTAAGCAGGATGTGGAGCTTGCCAGAAAACGCTTTAAAGCACTTATACAGGAACGGAAATTATGAAAATACAGACTTTTGAAAACGTATGGGACGCGATCAGTGATACATCGGAACAAGCCGAAAACATGAAGATCCGAGCGCAGCTAATGAATATGCTCAATGAATGGATAGCAAAAAGGGGATTTACCCAGGCTGAAGCCGCCAGAATGTTAGGGATTACCCAACCCCGTGTTTCAGAACTTGCCAGAGGGAAAATACAGCTTTTCAGTGTGGATAAACTGATTGCAATGATGGCTCATGCAGGTCTGTATATTCGGCATATTGAGATAAGCGAGCCGGAAGTCGCTTTAACCGAGTTACCCGCCGTTTAATCCTTGCAAAAGTGAGATCCCGTGCTTAATGCGCTGAATTTCACTTTTACCTGACAGCTCCCATGCCGTAGCGGGCTGATTGTGAAAAACCAATAATCCTTCCGCTTGAAGAAGCTATGCGCCAATTGCCCATTCAGGCAATAAGCAGTTCATTGATAGATTGATTGATGCTTGTGCAGTAATAGCAAACGCCCGGTGACGCTCTGGTGACAAACCTGTGCTAACTTTGCCACTATACAATTTGTAAAGTTTTACTTGTAAGGTTCTATGCCGTCTTTTTTACACTCATCAAAGAAGATAACCAGAGATTTAACGCCCTCTTCCTTCAACTCACCAATGTTATAAGCGTAAAAGTCAGCACCACCACTTAACCCGACAAACTCACCGCGAAACATCTCTATTTCTAGGTCAAAAGTGACAACAGCCACATGGCCGGCAATTTTTAATGTACTGTTCATCATATCTCAATCCCCAATTAAAACAGCAAGAACCTGGCAAATAATAGAAATAAATTTACCAGATTCCTGATTAAATATTAAATACAAAAACAGCGACAAATAAACATATTATTTAAGTAGCTCTCTTACCTGACCAGCAAATGCCTCACCGCCATCTTTCGCAGTATAACGTACATGCAAAATAATATCGGTCAAATTATCCAGAATATCTCGCTGTATACTATCTGTTGCCGCTGATGGGAAGGTGAGTTTCCAGTCAGAAACCGCCCCGGTTCCTTCAAAAGGTAAATAGCGATCATCACCGAAATTAAGATTAAATGTACCGCTATCATTAATCCCTGATGAAAGTGCGATTTGTTGACTCGCTCTCAAATTGGTGACAATCTGCTTATTATCGCCCTCCTTATTTGACAGTAAATATTTCACACCATTAATATCCGGCGTTTTCAACGTATAACTTTTCGTTTGAGTTAAGGTCGCTTTAATATCCTGATAAGGACCCATTAATGTCGGCAGTGTAACCGATACAGAAGTAATTTGACGTAAATAATGCCCGGCATAATCTTGATCAAATAACTTTTCATTCAGTATAAATGTCATTCCTTCACCGGTTTTAAGTTCAGATTGAATCTCTGCCCATTTTTTCGTATCAGATAATAGATTTTTTAACGAGATCGTTTTAGTTAACTCTAAACGACGTTCATTGCGATTCAAATAAGCCGATTCCATTTTCAGTAGATTCAGTTTAATCTTTTCTCCTACCAATAAACCATTATGGTTATCGTCCCAACTATTTTGCACAATGAATTGTGTGGCAAAATCCCCCATTTCATATTGCCAGCATGCTTGTGCATTTAAACATAGCGAAAGCACCGCATCGTAAGCCTGACGATATAATGACATCATCTGATCATTCAGCCATTGATAAAGAGAAGATTTCGTTACTCTGGTCACTGTAAGAAACTGATACATATCCTGCTCTTTTTGCAATTGAGCCTGAGATTGTTGTAATGTTGTATTCGCGGCGGAGATTTGCGCCTCTTGCTGTTCAAGCTGTTTTTTTAACATTTCCAGCTCACTTTCCGCCTGTTTATATTGAATCTCCCACTCTTCACGTCGCCGGTTATAACCCGCTTTAACACTCAATGTATCACTCGCCATTTGCATGATTAATGATGCAGTACGTGTAATACCCGCAGAACAAACAAGCGGCATATGCCATCGTTGTCCGCCAAATGACGTTCCCGCAATGCTAGGTATCAACGAGGCGGCACCGGCGGCAGTTAACATTCCTTCCTCAACAGAAGAAATAATTTTTGCCGTACCTTGTAAATTCAGAGCATTGGTTTCATCTGTAGAAATGTTTTCATCATAAAGCGCCTGATAATGATCAATCCGCTGCTGTAATGTCTGCTGACTTTTTAATAATGCCTCTTTCCCTTTTTCAGCAATTGCGACAGCATCTTTCTGCAATGAAATAGCAAAAATAGCTAAATCTTTCAAATGTAATTGATTCAACTCTTCCTGTTCCGCGCAATCTTTACGTTCTTGGGCACTCAAGAGTAAATCACCAAAATGACTTAATGTATCTACTGCATGATAAACACTGGGTAATAATGCCCGGAAACGATAAGGCGGTATATTCAAAATACCCGTACTACCTGCTGCCAATAATGATCCACCATTTGCTAGTAAAGCAAGCAGATTTTTTGGATCAACCGGTGTTGCATATAATGGTAACGACAAAGGTTTACCATCTAAAGTCAAGTTGTGACGCAAATTATAAAATCTGCTGGATAAAATATCCCAATACCACAATAAATCATTGTTCAAAGGCAGTCGGAAAATAGCATTATCCACCGCCGTATGAGCACCGACTTTAGTGGCTGGAAGATCAATTAATATGTCTGGATCAATATTACTCTCAAATTCGCGTAATTTATTATTCTTTGAAGAGGTAATATCTGCCAATTCAACAGGTAGCCAATGACTGACTAAATCAAAATCGGGTCTGGGACCCAGTAATTGTTGTGCTTGGAGATAGCGTAATTTAGCATTATTCAATCCGTCATTGGTCAGAAAGCGATAAAAACTATCACCAAAATCAATTAAGTTCTGCACATACATTTGAAATATGGCTTTCTTATAATGTACCGGATCTGCATAAGCTATCGCATCTGGATCTTGTAATCCTTTTAGTTGTACTGAGCTATCTTGGGAAACCTGTAACAGGCTGCAATTCCAATAGTTTGGGCTACCATTAGCCTTATTTTTTACTCCTGGATTGAAAATATAATGCAACCAGTTTTGGGCATCCTGATATTGTTGTGAAGCATTGAGTTGATACGCAACTAAATAAGGCACATGGAAGAAAAGCTCCCAGAAATAAATACTATTTGCTCCATTAAGCGCTGAATCATTATTTTCATTACTCCCCAGGATAGGCGGTTCATTAATATGTTGAGCCTCCCAACTCAGTACATCAGCAATAGAATGGTTAGCCCGCGCAATAAGCTCCTTGCCAAATAGGGTATTTAATCTAATAGATCGATATTTAAATTGTAATTCAGTAATATCCAGATACTGCGCTTGCGTTTTTTTATCATAGGCCAACAGTAAATTAGGATAAGGCGTTTTATTTAGTTTAACTTCATAATAGTTATAACCTAAGTCCGCATCTTCACCCTCTTTCTTATAACCTAATTTTAAAAATACACTCGAATCCTTACCATTTATTTTATCGAGATCAAGTTCTACAGTAGGAATAATACTCTTTCCATTAAGTAATTGGCGTTCTGAATATAACAGACTATCGCTTCCCCCGTTAATATTCCATAAACAGAAATCAGCCTCCCGATAATCTGACTGATCAATATCTACTTTTGGCGTTCCATCGCCAGAAGCAACAAGCTTACCACCATATTTATTGAGTTCTGAACTAAATGCTTTAGCTTCTTTTAGTCCAAACAGTGGTACTTCCATTTCTTTGGTAAAATGATAGGCATTACCTTGCTTTTGTCCCCATTCAGAAAAATTAACTTTCAGCTCAGGATAACCACTCTGACTGGAATTAAACATAATATAAAAATAGTCACCTGATTCATAACTATTATCATTTATAGTCACCACGACAGAAACTGTTATTTTTCCATTATTTTCTTTAGCGCCATCAGCAAGTGAAATATTAACCTTTCCTGCTCCACTAGCTTTACGTTTAAGATCAATATCACATGCTACAGATTTAATAATCTCTTTCCCAATCGACAAACTATTATTACCACGGAGACGTAGTTTTCTACTACCCATTTCAGCAAATAGTGTCATTTTCCCTGTCGCAAGCCCAGGGTAACTTTTTGACTCCAAATAAACAGGCTTATCAACTAATTTATATGCATCCCCAAAATAGGCTGACAACATATTTGATTGTGCAAGATCTTCCGTAGGATTAGATTTAATCTGTTGATAAATATAAATATCTAATGGCTGCTTACCAACCTTAGGCACAGGAACTTCATTAAATAGTAAATTACAAGAGTATGGATGATAATCTTCTTCTGATATATTATTATTTAATTTTTCCGTTTTATAAATAGCAGAAATAACTAATACAGGCTCAGCTCGCAAATCCATTAATGCAATTAGTTCAAAACCACTATTAACTTTAATCTTATCACCAGTAAAAGTGCGTAATTTATTTGGAAGACTCCATTCACCATTAAATTTTCGATATATCAAATTAATACTATAATAATTTTCTTCTTTATTATTAGCTTCATGCGCTAACCAAATGATATGAAGACGACCATCAATAACAATTGGCCGGATCTTAATCACTTCCCCAGTAGCAGGAATGCCAATTTTCTCCCACTCTTTCCAAGCGGTAGGATTAATGATATCTTGCATATTTCGATTAGCCATATTCAGCGATCGCCAGTAATATTGACCTGGCGTAATATTCATTTTACCAATAAAATAATATTCAGCCTGAGCGGGGGCTAATTCTTTAGTCGTATTGATATAGCCACTCATTAACTCTAAGTTACTTATCTCTTCAAATTTATTCAAGTAATTCAATATGGCTTCCTGAACAACCTCGTCACTCAATTTCCCTTTATTTAAATTATCCTCTAACTCCTTAAAATCACTTGTTTTACCTTGACGTAATATAGGGCTAATATAATTCTCTGGATAATTCCATAATTGTTGAAAACCCGCCCAAATATTATATTGGCTTAAAACATTATTCCATTTTTCTACTTTATCTTCATATTGATAATCATACCCGGGTTCCATATTAAGCATAATACCATTAATATATTGCTGAACACTGGAAATCGCTTGAGCAACGACACTGGTATTAACCTGACTAGATACCTGATTATCAATAAGTAAATATTGATACAAATCATCCGGCGTTTTTAAATCAGGTACATTAGCTGTTTTTGAAATATGCCCCAAGTAATAACTCACCAATCCATCACGAACATTCTCAGCTAATTTTTTAGAAACAATATTTTTCATATCCTGAACCTCTATTAAAAATTTGTTATTCCATCATGACAATTATATTTACAGAGTTGCGACTATCGCTGTACCAACCTGTTTATAATCCTCATAAGAGGAATGAGCATTAATATTTATTGTCGCTAACAATGAACGCATGGAAAGTGCCATTTCCTCAGACCAAACTTTAAGTCTCATCATGATATCTATTTCGGCCAACGTTTTTGCTATATTATCTTCTTTGCCAATAATATACGAATTAGCTAATAGCACTTCATCACTCTGCCATGACAATAGTTCAGTTAATATCTTCACTATATTAGCTTTATCGTTATTTTGACCATCCATATTAACTAGCTGTAAATAACGAAATATTTTATCTTCCACGTTATTTAAACAAGCAACTAATTGCATCCAATCCCGATAGCGACTGAAATAATAAATAACCGATAAAGAAAGTTGCGTGCTCTGGCAGCCAAACCATTCAGGATGTTCAGAAAAATGACTTAACATCACAGTACTCAGTTGAAAAGTCTTAATCACTGAAATATATCGCGATAAATCATACATCAGTATCAAATAATCCTGACCGATCATCTCTGGTTGTAAATTTTTCTTATCAAACAGTTCAAATGATTTCAATAAAAAATCGTAGCTACTTGAGCCAATCCAATTTAAAATAAATAAAGGAAACGGTTGTGATAACTGAAATGCATTTACTAACATACTGGCCGATATTGCATTTTGTGCAGATTGAGCTTGAGTAATAATTGCAGACCATTGTTCAGTAATAGATACTTTGACTTTCTCATCAAGTAATATACTTTTTATCGCTTTATTAATTTCATCAGTAATATTAACATCAGGCTTAACTAAACCATATTTTTGATGAGATACTGCATTTAAAACAATTTGACGTGGAGTTAACCAATCAATCAAATCACCATTATTATCTAATGCTGGTACGATATTTGATGATAAACTTTCCAGGGTTAAACTCTCTGAATTACGATGCAATCCAACTTGATTAATAAAAGCCACTTGCGCCGCATTTCCTGTCATAACAACTTCATTAGCTGGTAATAAGAATAGTTGAAGAGTACCAACAGATAATTTATTTATTCTCAACCATTCTGTAGTTTGATCCATTGCAATCATAATATCCAGAATATCTGTTTGCCTATTATTTCCTGATTGCGATAAATAAGGCATACCCGCGACCTGTTTTAATACTTTATTTCCACCTATCAACGTTAAAAGAACTACACCTTCCTGTGGTGTTAACCCCAAAATTCTCGACAGTTGCACAATACGATAAAACGCAGAAACAACAGAAAGTGAACATGTTAAACTCTTTTTATCCATCGATTCAGCAACTAATGGTGCTAATAAAGAAAAATCTTTCGCTTTAATTTTCAATCCAGCACACAACTTACTAATGATAGTATCATCCTGTTTTTTCTCTGAATAAAACTCACAATCATCTATCACCAATGGTGCATCAAATAGCGAAGATAAATTGAATATCTGATCAAAAAAAGGAATCGCTGTACCTATCGAAAAGGGCGTAATTTGATATATCAACGCAGCAAAATCATCAGGTGAAATATGATATTTTTTACTCCAATGATGAAAAACACCTAACATACGTAAGGTATTATCATTCATCTGTAATTGTTTATTTGCATCCCCTTCTGCCCGCATCGTTGCAGTTACCAATAAATCAATTTTATCTACCGGCAATTTAATCCATTTCCACAATCGTATCATGCGATTTAACCTATCAAAGCGTTCATGATTCACACCGGATAATTTATTTACCGCTTGTGGTAAATTACCACTTGAGGCAAACTCACGATACAAATGTAGAAAATCACTCTCTTTTGCATTCGGCCCATTAATAAAAACGGCACCATAACGATAAGGAGCCGCAGGTATACCTAAATTAAGCACATTTTGAGATAGTCTCACATTATTTTGCTCTAATGCAGCCTCTTTATTTGTCGATATTCCTTTTATACATAATAATTGCTCAACCTCCGCGACAGAGAGAGCTGTTTGTGTAATAAAAGTTGATAACAACTCAAGTAGCTCTGCATTATTAACACCGTAATTATCCTGATAGAATTGGCTATTAGAGGGATTCAATGGCTCATTAATTATTTTTTGCTGAGAAATTCCTAACTGATTTGCTAAAGGTGCCACAAATTCTCCATTAGCAGTATTCAGATTGGATTTAAGAAAATAAGGATAACTCTTATCTGTCTGTTGCACCATTTCCAAACAAAAAAGTTTTTTATTATCAAATGTTAGATTAATTTGGTTTTGTGCATAATCATAAGGAAGTTGAAATGGATAACGTACATTAGCCAAAAGATCATAACTGGATAAATTGGTCTTTCCTTGTTGTCTTAGCATAGCTTCCAAACGTTGATTTAGCATAGCATTAACCAATGACAGTGTTGAAATCTCTTGATTAATACTCACTTCATCCAGCATTAAATGCGCTAAATCAGAGCGGCGCTCATCTATTTTAATGGCCTCAGCACCCGCATTGTATTCAATATCCATCGCTAATTTATAAATCTCTGCTAAATAAGCAACCGGTGAATTATTTGCTTCCGGTGCGCCATTTGGACAGTATTGCTGCCAATTATCTTGAAATAAGGATTGATATTGGGGACCTTCTTTTAATGAAAGAGAAGAATAACTCCTGGCATATGTATTATGAGTGTAATGCTGCTGGCGAAATTTACGCGCTATTTGTATAGCATAGCTGTTTGCTGTATCATAAATATCTTCTGCCTGATGATTTGAATTATACTTATCTAAAAATAGATTACGGGGTATTCTTATAATATCAAAAATAGATTTACAATCTGATTCAATTATCTTATCGGTAAAGTTATATTTATTACCTAATTTCTTTAGCAACGGGCTGATATCATTATTCATAGGATCGCCTTTATTCATCGGAAATATATAGGATGGATGTTTTTTTCTAAAAAATAATAGATTAGAGAACAGAGATGCAATAAATAATAAGAAATTTATTGCATCATCTGGTGGTTATTAAAAGTCGTTAACTATTAACTGATTTTCGGCTCAAGTGTAATCAAAGCATATCCCGCACGATTGGGTTTATTTTTATGTGTCACTCTGAGTAAAACAATTTCTGAACAAGTAATATCACTTGGTGCAGTATAAGTTGCAGTATACTTTTCGATGTCATTACCAAACTCATCTTTTATAACTTCTGGCTCACCTACCTTAATATTTCCTCTTGCAGGCATAAGGCTCCATTCACTTGGAGAAGTCAAATCATTACCCATAGAAGAGAATTTCGTTACTTCATCGGGTGTTAATAACTCTTTACTATAACTCGGATCAATCTTGAATTCTGCTATAGTACTTTTACTAATAAGCAGAATATTAACTTTATCTAAATCACCATTATCAGCAACAGCCGTCACCGTAACCATATTATATCCGGCCGGAAAAGAGGCTGGAGGCGTATATTTGCCATTCGCATCAACACCACCATAACCAGTACCCGTTTCCACACTCCAATTCACTTTCTTATTGCCATAAACAGTAAAATTGACATTCTTATTAACATCATTTTCATTAATAACAACAAAAGAAGGGCTAATCGATACTGAGGAAGGCAACAGAGTGACAACCGCTGAAGCTTTAGCATTTGTGCTTGAGTCTGTCGCAGTAATTGTCACAATTTGACTATTCCCTTTTATCTTAGTCGGTGCCATGTAATCTCCTGTATTTGCATTAATACTCCCCAATTCTGCTGGAGTAATAGACCAATTTACCGTTGCATTGGTATTAGTTGTAAATTTATGCTTAGTTTTCACTGGCATAGTTAATTGAAGATCATTGATTTTAAAAGCGGTTGATGTTGGAGAAATATCACCAAATAGCACCATATCCCCAGGCACATATACTTTATCAAATTCAAGATAATTGCTTTCAGGGAATAAAAGGTGATTAACGGCAAATAGACTAATGCTATCTAATTCAACCTCTGCAACTTTGGTTAATTTATTTTCAACAACACCTTTAACAATTTCTGCTGTTTTATCAATAAACTCTGATTCAAAATCAGGGCCTATAAGCCCTCCCCAACCAGATGAGCCTTGTTTGTCATATTCGGTTCTCATTCCATAATTTGATTCCAACTCAATTTCATCATTAGAGATAACTTTAGGAGTAATATCAATTGAACCGTCAACATAGAAATCAATTTTTTGTTTAGAATAATGACCACTTATTAGACTATTTTCCAAAACACCGACATTTTGAGTAAAGTGATAGGGCTGGCTATTATTACCTACTCCAGAAAAAATGATTTTTTCTTTTCCAGGTTTAATATACATTCCAGAATAAGGGATTTTTACCTTTTCTGGCCAAATACTAGTGGTACCATTATATTCAACCAATCCTGTCCATACTGTATAATGTCCTCTTTTATATTGTACAGGCTCGTCACTTTCAGAATATCCGTTTGTTATATTCAAATATTTGGCTGAGTCATCTTTCTGGCTATCAATCTTGACCAATTCTAAATTTACACCCGTTGAGCTAGGTAATAAATGTTCATATTGAGGCTTAAGAATATTCTCAAAAAGTATCTTATTACTGATAATTAATACCGCAGATCGATTATCCGGTATCAAATAAGGGAAATTATTTGAGCTAGTCGGTAATACCCCACCGTTAGGATTATAGTTTGTTGCAATAAATAACAACACCGCCCCATGACCATAATTATCAGAACCATATAAATTAGCACCGGGTGCAGGTTGAGTTCTAATCTTAAACATTTTTGGAACCAGTCCAGCCGTATTATCCAGCTTTAAAATACCTAACTCATAAGTTACGTCATTATCTTTGAGCCAATTACGGAAAAACTCCCTGACTTCGGCTGGCGCATCGTCAATAACATTGACTACCCCCAAAGCTCCTGTTTTAAACTCCACGACAACTTTTCCATCATTACCAACAGAACCTGTCGCCGCAATCAAGTCTACGGTTATTGTCATATGGTAATCATTATTCGGCGTAATTCTTTGATAATTCTTTACTCTACCATCATCATAAAGTTCTATTATCGTGCCAGAAATAAAATTTAATTTTACCGTTGCCTGAGAACGTTCAATTGATGAATTTTCAAAGGAAATTAACGGCACTCCCAATATCAAGTTGTCAAATTTTATCTTTTTATTTCCGCTTTCCCAAAAAATAGGTGAAAAATGTGTACCTTCACTCACTTTTCTCACATATTGCTGTTCAAAAAGCATATTTATTTTAGTTCTATCATAGGCAGCAACAATATCCCATCCAAGAGTCTTCGTTTTACCGTTAAAATCATTAATAATGCTATTTTCTGTGATCATATAGTCACCTATTTTAGACGTCATAAAAAATTTGTTATTAGAGGAAGCGTATTAGACAATAGCTGCCGCCATCATATTAATTCAATAATATGAAAGTAATCACTAGAATAATTTATATTTGTGCTCTATTGCCAACTTAGACATAAGTTGAATGAAAAATATATATTATTCAATTTACCCTGATAGATTAATAATCAATTAGGATATATATGATAAGCATAACATATATTAATGAAAATATAATACAGGGAAATATTAACAAAAAACATGTAACGGGTAATATATAATATTAGCCATATAATTAATATTCAAATACAAAAGGCAATAATTACACTATAAAACATAGATTATAATTTCTGCGAATATCAAGAACCCCTTCTGCGTGACTTATTACGTCTGAGGTTGTTTTGCCAGCAACGAGCAGTAACGTTCGATATCCACATTACCGCCACTGACAATAATCCCTACCCTCTGGCCTCGCAATAGTTCACACATTTTGCGGGCAGCTGCAAAACTCAAGCAGCCAGTCGGTTCGACAACCATTTTCATTCTTTCCGTATAAAAACGCATTGCATCCACCAATTCTTCATCAGAAACAGTGAAAATATCATCAACATTTTTCCGAATAATATCGAAAGTATATTGCCCAAGATGTTGAGTTTGTGCGCCATCAGCAATAGTTTTAGGCGTATCGATGTGAATAATTTTGCCCTGACGAAATGATTGCTGAGCGTCATTACCGGTTTCCGGCTCTACACCATAAATTTTACATCCAGGAGAGAAATGGCGAGCTGCAAGCGCACTTCCTGAAAGCAGCCCTCCTCCACCAAGACAGACAAACAACGCATTCAGTTCACCGACCTCTTCAAACAACTCTTTTGCCGCAGTTCCCTGTCCGGCAATAATATGCGGATGATCATAAGGAGGAATTAAGGTCAATCCCTGCTTTTCTGATAATTCACGGCTAATTTGTTCACGATCGTCCGTATAACGATCATAAAAAACAATTTTACCACCATAACCTCTGGTCGCCGCTACCTTAGCCACTGGCGCATCGAACGGCATGATGATTGTCGCCGAAATATTCAGTATACGAGCCGCCAATGAAATCGCCTGAGCATGATTACCCGATGAATAAGTCACAACCCCATTGCGGCGCTGTTCATCATTAAATTGTGATAACGCATTAAAAGCACCACGAAATTTAAAGGCTCCCATTCGCTGATAATTTTCACATTTAAAAAATAACTTGGCTTCTGTCATTTCATCAGCAGTGCGGGAAGTCAGGACCGGAGTACGGTAAGCACAAACTTCTATTCGCCGGGCAGCAGCAATGACATCATCATAAACAGGAATATTTTTCATAGGAATAACCGCAAGTTATATAAAATATCAGACAAAATATCCACACCAGAAAAATTCGTCAATAGTAAAGGTTGTGACTAAATTGACTTACTACAATACCTATAAACAATACCTATAATTCAGAATCTCTGTACGCTTGATTAATTATCGCTTTTGCCATCCATTTAGTGATCTCAATAATTTCCGCATTATCCATCTGCCAGATATCTTTCATCACCAGAAAGACCTCGGAGCCATAAATTAGGGAAAAAGATCGAATGACATTTTCCAAAGTATCCGGCGGAAAATGCCCTTTTAATGGTTCAACAACCATGGCAAGGATATCTTTACGATGCCCACGTACCAGTTTCTTTTCCTGCTTACCCTCAGATAAACATCCCTGAGCCCATTGTTGCAAGGAAACTAACAGGGCAGCACGCAACGCGCCTTCGTATTGAAACATTCGAGGATAAGCAAAATCCAACAACTCAGCAATCCGCTCCTCGGTCTTTTCACTAGCAGGCTGCCAAGTGAGGATCGGCCCAAGGCTGGCACCAACAATCGCATCAATTAAATCACTTTGTGTCGGAAAATAGCGGTATGCTGTTGCCCTGGAAACACCAGCATGCATTGCCAATTCAGAAACCGAAGGTATCGCTCTCTGTTCAAAAAGCTCCAATGCCGCATTGATTAGCAATGTATAAGTTTTTTTCCGAGTACCAGTAAAATGAGTTTTCGTCTTCGAATCTATCATTGCCATAACTCTTCACCATAAAAATCGCAACATTAACACTTATGGTTAAAATATTTTCGCTATCATCACTCTACTCAACCATCTACAAAACGACCAAATTAATTCATTTTATTTATGTATTAAATGGGATGACAATCTCAATTTGGTAATACTACAGTGATACTTAAGTCTCATCTTGACTATAATCTGTCCATGAATGAGTCGTCAGCACTAGGGAAGTATTCACAATTATACCCTATGGATTTCAAGATGCATCGCGACGGCAAGGGAGTGAATCCCCGGGAGCATAGATAACGATGTGACCGGGGTGAGCGAGTGCAGCCAACAAAGAGGCAACTTGAAAGATAACGGGTATATAATGAAAAAAAGCCAAGGCTATGTTTATATCGCTACTATTTTTGATACCAAGCGCGCAGAAATTTTCTACGTCAGGGATCTGATCAAAAAAGCGGGCCTTGCCGTTCGAACTGTGGATTTGTCTACTCAATCTGACTCACCGTAAAGAGGTGCGGATATTACACAGTCCAAACAGTAGCAGAGCATCACCCGCAAGGCAAAGAAGCTGTTTTTGTGGTGATCAGGGGAAAGCCGTTTCCGCAATATCAGTCGCCTTCAATCTTTTTTTATCAAAACAAACTGATGTTTTAGCAATTCTAGGTCTGGGAGGCTCCTGCGGGACCGCACTGATTACACCGGTAATTTTACCGTCACAATTCGCAAGTAACATTAATGCGCACCATACAGGAAGAGAACCGACAAATGGAAACCTGGATTGCTGAAAAACTTAATCAGTGCGAAGGAAAAGTAAAATTTATTATTCCAGAAGGTGGTTTTTCCGCTCTGGATATTAAAGATGAGCCGTTCTATAATCATGATAATAATCAATCACTTATCCAAGATTTTGCAGCTACATTGATAGAAACGGAAAATAGACAACTAATTAAAAGCCCTCATCATGTGAATTCACCTGATTTTTGCCAACAAGTGATTAACGAATACCGGCAAATGATGGTTTAGCACCAGCGGTAATACCGTTGCAAAAACAACACTGACACTGAAAGATTATATACAACTAATTAATGACTAGGCAAAAAGTTGCCAAAAGAGGGCATTCTAATGCTATTGTTCTATCAGTGATGAACTTACGACGTGTCTGTCAGGACGTTGTACTAAAATAAATTAAAGCAGTTTATTATTCGTGTTCTAAAGGGAAGCCATAAGAACTTCCTGTTAATAACCCTGCTGTAAGATGTTAGGAGTTAACAAACTAAATTAAAACATAAACATACCGGCTTTGTTTTCTCCCTTTCGGAGCTTATTTCCGTCAACACCAGGCTCCTGCGGCCCCCCACCGCAGGAGTTTTTTTATGAATAAACAGGCAATAGGTTAAAATTTGATAAGATATGAGCAGCAGCATTTAGTACGCCAAACAGCAAAATTAAGCCGATCATCACATTGCCTCCCCACACTCGATACATAGGGCTACCAAATCGTTTACGGGATGCTCTGGCAAGTAATGCGGGAACGATAGCAGCCCAAACGGTTGCAGCAAGGCCAGCAAAACCAATCGCATAAATAAAACCATTCGGATAAATCATTCCACCAACCATTGGCGGAAGAAATGTCACTAATACCGTTTTAAAGCGCCCTAGCTTGGTATCGTCAAACTTAAGCAGATCAGCTAGGTAATCAAACAACCCAAGCGTGACACCAAGGAATGAGCTGGCAACCGCAAAGTTAGAAAAGAGAGTCAATAATAAGCCCAGAGCAGAACTGTTCAATCCTCCACTTAATGATTGAACTAAAACATCAATATTGCCCCCCTTTGCTATGATTTCGGCAAAATCAAGCCGGGAAATATTTCCCATTGTTCCAATCAACCAGATCAAATAAAGCACCAAGGCCATTGATGTCCCAATAAACAGGCATCTCTTTATTTTTTCTGGCTCTTTTCCATAATACTTCATCAGGCTAGGAACATTGCCATGATATCCAAAGGAGGCCAGACAGAAAGGTAAAGTCATTAATACATAAGGCCAGTAAGTCGGATTTACTTCAATTGTATTAAATAATACCGCCGGTTTAACGTTATAAACCAAACCGCCAAACGTCATAAAGAAAGTTAATACCTTAGCACCAAGAATAATCGATGTTATCCGACTGACAGTTTTAGTACTTAACCAGACAATAAATGCAACAACAAGGGCAAATAAAAAACCAGCAAGCCCAGGTGAAAAATCTATCGATACTTCTCGCATAGCATGTTGAATAATCGATCCGCTCGCGGAAATATAAGCGTAAGTCAGTATATATAAAACAAAAGCAAGGGTAATACCATTAATGATATTCCAACCATTGCCTAATAGATCTTTTGTTATAGTACTGAAACTTGAGCCAATTCGATAATTAAGATTGGCTTCCAATATCATTAATCCTGAGTGCAACATGCAAAACCAGGTAAAAATCAAAGTGGCAATTGACCAGTAAAACCATGCTCCTGACATGACAACCGGTAAAGAAAACATGCCCGCACCAATAATCGTTCCACCAATGATCATGGCGCCGCCAAATAGAGATGGAGACGATTTTTTTATCGGCAAAGTAGCCATATATGTTACCCTAGCGTGGCTTTATATGATAGGAAGTATAATGGAGGATGCCCTTAAACAAGAAGCATCCCGATTTTTATTATTTAATTGGTTTTAATCTTGCAACGAAATGCCGTAATACGGATGGCTCATAAGTAAACGTTAATCCTTTAATCTGAGGAATTCGCTCCTTCAAGGAAATAAAAGCTTCTACAACATAATCCATATGATCATTAGTATAGACGCGACGAGGAATCGTTAATCGCAAAAGTTCCATTGGTGATGGTTTCTGTTTTCCGGTTGTTGGATCACGCCCCAATAACAAAGAACCAATTTCCACACTTCTTATTCCCGCCTCCAGATATAATTCATTATTCAGTGCATGAGCAGGGAATTGTTCCCCCGGAATATGCGGTAATAATAATTTAGCATCAACAAATACAGCATGACCACCGGTTGGATATTGAATAGGAATACCTGCATCTCTTAATCTATTACCTAAATAAGCCACCTGATTAATACGATATGCCAGATAATCCTCATTCATCCCCTCTTCAAGACCAATTACTAATGCCTCCATATCGCGTCCGGCGAGACCGCCATAAGTCACAAATCCTTCCATTGGCACACAGCGGGTACGCACTTCATTAAAGAGATCTTCATCATCACGAACACAACAAAGACCACCAATATTAACCAAGGGGTCTTTTTTAGCTGACATTGTTAACATATCGCCATATTGATACATCTCCTTGACGATCTGTTTAACGGATTTATTTTCATAGCCCTTTTCTCTTTGCTTAATAAACCAGGCATTTTCACAGAAACGGGCTGAATCAATTACCACAGGAATATCATGTTGCTTTGCAATCTCATATACGGCTTTCATATTAGCCATAGAGATTGGCTGACCACCAGAGCTATTACAGGTAACGGTTGTAATAATCGCGACAACATTATCAACGCCATGTTCTGCTATCGTTTTTTTCAATTCATCAATATCAAAATCACCTTTCCAATCATAATAGGTGGTGGTATCAAAGGCTTTTGGTGTAACAACATTAATCGCTTTCGCGCCATTTAATTCCACATGAGCCGCAGTCGTATCAAAATGGAAATTAGAAATAAAGACCGGATGCGTTGCACCACCTTGTGCTTTTTTACGGGCAATTAATGTCGGAAATAAAATCTGCTCTGCTCCACGCCCTTGATGGGTTGGAATAGTATATTGATAACCAATCAGTTCATTAACTTTATCACATAGACGATAATAGTTACGGGAACCTGCATAAGCCTCATCCCCCATCATCATCCCCGCCCACTGGCGATCGCTCATTGCTCCGGTACCAGAATCTGTCAGCAAATCAATATAAACCACATCACTGGGCAATAGGAATGGATTATATCCGGCTTCTTCCAATGCTTTTTCACGTTCGGCACGAGTAGTCATGCGAATATTTTCTACCATTTTAATACGGAAAGGTTCTGGAATACGTTTCATATATATATTTATCCAATAGTTGGCTATATTTCATTATTCAAGCAAATTTCCAAAAACAGACAGAAATACGCCAAAATAAATGTAATGATTAAAATATTTAATTTTAAATATAACCAAAACAACTAATCAGGGATAAAATGAGAAATACGGTGATCGACATTAAACCATGCTTGCATATTACAAGAACAAATAAAATAATAACGTAAAAATATATAAATCATAAAATGAATTTATTCCCTGATTAAAATCAGCCATTAAGATATAGATAATATTTAAATTATCCGTGACCAATTCCACAAAAATAGAAAACATCAGAAATATAATTTTCTATATAGATTCAACTTAATGAATCAGATAAATCAATAAGAAAAACAGATAATAAATTGATTTTAATAAATATATACCTTATGGATTTCAAGATGCATCGCGACGGCAAGGGAGTGAATCCCCGGGAGCATAGATAACTATGTGACCGGGGTGAGCGAGTGCAGCCAACAAAGAGGCAACTTGAAAGATGACGGGTATAACAATACAATTAACCATATCAATTAAATAAATTACTAACACAGAAAACTACCCCATAAGGGCTTAAAAGAACAAGTTAAATAACATAAAAATTAATAGAATTATTTACCAGATTTTTACGGGAATAAAAAATAGCTTTATTAGACTAAGAGCCTATCCCAATAGGCTCTTAGTCAATTAACATGAAAAATATAAACCTTGATAGCTAAAATATACCTCACAATTTACTCTATTTTTAAATCATATACCCTATGGATATAAATCACTTTATAAAATCCCGCCCTTTATTAAAGGGTGGAAAATAGGAAAAAAAGAGGCAGAATTCTGCATAACGCAATAATGTTAAACAATAGTATTACACAATAATTATACTAACTGAATATTAATAGAATTCCATTTTCGATTAGCTATTTTTTTCAGATCCAATAGACATTGGATAATTAGAAGCTAAATGATTAGGCGTTTGAGAACCGATAATACATGTTGCAGTATGAGATGAAAAAATAACACATTTTGCCGCACATATAGGAAAGTGCGGGTACAATATACAAGCATGGATAGATGTAGAAAAAGCAGAAAAGAAAGTCAATGTTAAAAGGGCCAAAATTAACTGGTGTTGTAGCCTATTTATCATCATATCACCTCGTTGAATGGTATATTTTCATTTCCCTATATTCGATTCCTTTAAATTAATTATAGAACAAAATTTAACCACAAAAATTTTTCTATCACTTCGTTGATAAATCGTTTAAGTTATTATAAAAAATTGAATGATCAAATTTGTCCCCCATAATCCAACAAAATTATTCATCAATATCAAACCATAAATAATATTTAAATAAAATTACCTAATGATTTATTAAACACATAAGGCATCCATTGGCTGATAAAGTTGGTATCTCATAAATACTAATAATATATTAAAATAATTATTTTAAATATTTTTAAAATTTGGCGTCTAAATTTTTTATCAATTAAGATAATCATTTAAATATCTTAAGTATTTACGACTAAATGTATTTACTTACCTATTGGTTTGCACTCCCTGGCAAAAAATGTACCGGCAGTATCGTAATGGCAAAACCAACCTGATGTTCATCTTGTCTCTGTTAACGGATAAATAAACCATGTACAATGCCTGAATATTTCCTGAGTACGCCGCCATCTCAAGAAACAATTTAATTTACCTTTTTCAATAAGCAGGTTTTTCAAATGCATCAAACTGATGTTACTGAGCGCTCGCTCTTTTCGCTAAGCTGGCCGATTTTTATTGATATTCTTCTCCATCTGGCCACTTTATTAATTAATACTTATATGGTGAGCCATGTTTCTACTTCTTATCTGGCTGCTATGGCTGTAGGTAATCAGGTATTTGATCTGTTTATCACTATCTTCAACTTTATCAGTGTTGGTTGCAGTGTCGTTATTGCTCAATATATTGGTGCAGGCAAACGGGATAAAGCCAGCCAAGCGATCCATATTTCTATTGCATTCAACTTTTTGCTTGGGTTTAGCTGTGCGCTGATTACTATCTTCTTCGGCTATAAGCTCTTATCTATCATGAATATGCCGGAACATCTGATGGAAGATGGTTTTAACTATCTGCACATTCTGGGTATCTGTCTTATCCCCGAAGCTATTTCGATTATTCTGGCTGCTTGTTTGCGGGTTTATGGGAAATCAAAACCGGCAATGTATGTTACTTTGATTGCTAACTTGCTGACAGTGCTAGGTAATATGATCGTCCTGTATGGTTTCTTCGGATTACCTAAATATGGTCTGGAAGGTGTCGCCTGGTCTACAGTCTTTGGCCGGATTGTTGCCGTGATCCTATTATTCTGTCTGCTCAGTTATGGCCTGCGGATCAAATTTACGCTGGCAGGTTTCCTACGCTGGTCACAGGGTATGTTGGGCAAAATCTTATATATCGGTTTACCCGCTGCGGGTGAAAACGTAGTGTGGATACTGCAATATATGGCGGCCATAGCATTCATTGGACTGATGGGTGAAATTCCACTGGCAGCACAAACACTCTATTTCCAGCTATCACTGTTTGTGATGTTATTTGGCATTGCCACCAGCATTGGTAACGAAATTATGGTTGGCCATCTGGTCGGTGCAAAGCGGTTTGAAGATGCTTATATTCGTGGCATTAATAGTCTGAAAATCGGCTGTATCGTCACTATTGGCGTGGTCACTGCTTTCTGGCTGCTCAGAATGCCGATTCTGCATTTTCTGACGCAAGATGAAGCCATTATCAAACTGTTGTTACCACTATTCTTGCTATCCGTTTTTCTGGAGCCAATCCGTACCGCAAATATTGTTATGGTGAACGCATTGCGTGCTTCCGGTGATGCTCGTTTCCCACTTTATGCAGCCATATTCTTTATGTGGTGTATTGCTATTCCAGTGGGGTACTTTTTAGGGATCAAAATGGAAATGGGCATTTTAGGTATCTGGATCGGTTTCTTCTGTGACGAATGGTTGCGTGGACTCACTAATATCTGGCGTTGGAAATCTAAAAAATGGCAAACTAAGCGACTCGATATTTGAATGATTAAAATAATTGTTCAACCAGTCGCCTTAACGTAGTTTCTTCCCGTTAAACTCCCACAACAAGAGGTACCCAATAGGTGCCTCTTGTTAATTTAAAGTCATAAATAAGCACTATCGCCAACGTCCAAAATAGTCAGTCATTAAAGAAAACCAATTCTCAGAGGTTTCTCAGAAGCTGACTGGTACTATTATTGAATAATAACCTCAGGTTAATAAGCGAAATTCTACATGCTAAATGTTGCGATCAATATCATTGTAAATATACAACCATATAGAATCACCGATAAAATTATATTATAAATTATTTTTACCAACAATAAACCATTTTATAAAAACCGCCTATGCAACATGCATATATACAATATAAAAAATAATTCCACAGAATGAATAGTATGTAATTACATATTAATCATCGTTACTATTTTAAACTCTCGGTAATTATATTTCCATTATAACTAAAATTAACCAATCTAATAAACTCAATCATTAATTACGTTTATTTTATATAAATCAGAATATATTATAATAATTACCTAAAAAAAAAGATTTATATTATTCTAAATAATTAAAATATTAGATAAATAACACGAAATTTTCCCTATCAACATTAGCGGAATTCATTTCCGACATTCTCTATTCACCTCCCCCTAAATTAACTCTTCTTAAGTAAAAATAAGATTAATTGGCTGAACAAAGTTATCCAAATTGTTATATTTAGCTAATAACCTTATTGAGAAATTTTTTCTTTTCACTATTATGAATTAATGAATGGTTATTAAGCTCATTAAATTAACCCCTCTATTCCTGGGCATATTTATTGTGTTACAACTTGTAATTTCATTAATCACAAATGTTATTAATTTTCAAATAATTAATTAGGATCATTTAGGTGCGTTCAATGACAAGTAAGGAAACATTTGAGATATTTCCCTCTGTGGATATTGTTGACGGAATAGCAATGACATCGAATTCCGCAATTCGATTAACCCGAGGTGAAAGCCCAACATTACGGAGACCTTTAGGTACCCCGGCAGAAGTAGCACTAGCCTGGCAAAATGCCGGGGCAAAATGGATTCATGTTGTTGATCTTGATGCTGCGTCAGGGCGTGGCTCAAACAGCCATCTTATTGCCGATGTCCTGGCTGCGGTCGATATTAACGTACAAGTCTGTGGCGGAATCAGAGATGAAACCATCTTGCGCAAAGTATTAGCAACTGGATGCCAGCGAGTTAATTTGGGGACCGCAGCATTAGAAAATCCAGATTGGTGTGCCCGAGCCATTGCAGAATATGGCGATAAGATCGCCATTGCTCTGGATGTAAAAAGCACATCGGAAGGTTATCAACTGGCAACACATGGATGGAATGTCAGCAAAGGTAATCTCTGGGATCTCCTTGAGCGCCTCGACAAACAGGGTTGTCAGCGCTACGTCGTAACCGATGTTGAACGGGGGGGCATGATGAGTTCGCCAAATTTCACGCTATTACAGGAAGTCTGCACGAAAACGTCATCACCCGTTATTGCCGGCGGTGGAGTATCAAGCCTGGATGATCTCCGCGCGTTAGCAGATCTGTCCACTATCGGTGTTGAAGGTGCCATTCTTGGTCAAGCTCTACATATTGGTAAGGTTCCTCTCGAAGATGCCCTTGCTGCAACGCAATCATCGAGACACTAGATATGCCTGAATATTTATCTCCTGCTTTGGATCTTCGCTCTATTGGTTTACTGGGCGAATTGCGTGGCGTACCTGAAACACGCTATTTAACGAAAGAAGTGATGGCGTTGCCTGGCTTACTCACAGAGAAGCCAGCATTCGTCGGTTCCCGCGGTATCGCCTATTACGAACAAAAACCGTGTCACGAGCTACTGATGACGGCGAAATATTACACAGAATACATCTCTCAACTTGAGTGTAGCGATAAGCTGTGTACTGCCCCATCAAAATATATATTGGCCGATCATAGTTTGGCAAAATTGCTCAGAATTGTTGATAGCTTATTAAGTTCTCCACAGACGGTTAACGAAGATATTGTGCCATTCATCGATGGGATCAAAGAGTGTGCAAAAATCGTCAGTTCAACGCTGATGGGCACACCATTTACTTTTTCACCCTCGCCAATCCATGACCTGAAATTGCCGTTGGCTACGGAACACACCGTGCCCAGACCATTTATTGAAGGAGATAATCATCTGTTAACTTTGGCCGCAGCCCAAATTGACAGATGCTCCAACTCCTCTGTCGTTGGCATCATGTTAGGAGGATCAGCGGCAGCCGCAGTCACAGCCGCAGCATGGAATAGTGAGCTCAATTTAGTGAAAGTTTCACGTTACGATGATACGTCTTGCAAGAGCAATCATCTCTGGGGGCGCAAAATTCCATCAGGGCGAACCGTGACAATTATTGATGATAATTGCGGAACAGGCGACACCTTACGTCAGGCAATCGATCTGGTCATGGCCCAAACCGGACAACGTCCAAAGGCCCGAGCCGTCGAACTACATTGGGAAAAATTATTACGTACTCGCGTTTATGGGCATGCTGATCGTGTATTCAACCCTGAAACTTTAGATGTCTTGACGCCTTGGTGTTTCAGACATCATAAGGTCCTGAATCGCTTAATTGATCAGCCTTTCTCTGATGATAAATATGCTCATACGACCACAGCGGATTGGGTTGCCTATTCATATAGTTTATTGTCCGTCCTTCATGACACCCTGACAGACTCAACATGGGCAGCCAAATTATTGCGTTTTTTATTAAATCTAAAAGCACAAACACCGCTGAATTATGAACAGCCAATTGATGCATTTAAGGCCCTGGCATATCAATGTCCTGAATGTTCAGCTCGAAAAAGTTAGTTTGGAAAAAGGGGATTAACTGATTATGACAACAGCACATATTATTTGGGATTGGAATGGCACATTACTTAATGATGTCAATGTTTCATTGAGTGCAACCAATTTCGCATTGGCGGAAATTGGTATTGAACCACTGACGTTGGAACAATATCGGGAATATTATTGTGTTCCAGTACAAACTTTCTATAAACAAGTGATTGGCCGTGAACCTTCATCTTCTGAATGGTCAGTGATCGGAAAAACATTTAATTTTCACTATCGGCCAGGTATTCAGAAAGCCAGTTTAACGGAAGGTGTGAGTCAGCTCCTCGCTTCCCGCTATGAAACAGGGGCAACTCAGTCATTATGTTCACTGATGGAGCATAATGAATTAGTCCCTATGCTTGATAATCATGGTATTGGCAAATTCTTTACCCAAATAGATGGTAGAAATACGCCATTATTGATAACCGGCAAATCAGAGCAGTTAGCTAACCATCTCAAAAAACTCAATGTTTCTCCTGAGCAAAGTGTGGTTATTGGAGACGCTACCGATGACGCAATCGCCGCATTAGCAACAGGAGCTCATGCCATTCTTTATACCGGCGGAACCCACAGTCGTGTCAGTCTTGAAACTGCCGGTGTTCCCATTGTTGATACATTAAGAGAAGCCCTATTAATAGCGGATTCTTTGGTCCGTCAACAGTAATAAAGAAGCTGTTCAACATAATCCGATAAGATAAAGGATAATTTATAACGGTGTACGAATAGATATTTAGCACATTAGTTTTAAAAGAACAGCTTAGTATTTAAAAACAGATTATTCATTTAAAAAATCATCAAAGATAATGATTTAACTACTACTCAAACTAAATCAATAAATAATAAGGAATAGATTTATGTTAACTGCTGTAGTTGGACTCCAATTTGGAGATGAAGGTAAAGGAAAATTTGTTGACTATTTATCTGGCAACATTAATAACATTGCTAGATTCAATGGCGGCGCTAATGCGGGTCATTGTGTGCAACATGGTGATCTAAGAGGCTCATTTTCTCAATTACCGGCATCACTCAACAAAAAGAATTTATATATCTGCCAAGGTGCTTTAGTCAGTCTTCCTGTGCTGGTTAAAGAAATCGATTTTATACAAAAAGAAAAAATTGATTCCAATATATTTATCGACCCACGATGCCATATCGTCTTACCATTACACTCTGAGTTAAATAGAGCATCAGAAAAATACAAAGGTAAACAGAAGATAGGTTCAGTTGGTGTCGGTGTGGGAGCCTGCGTTGAAGACAAAGCCAACCGTCATGGCATTCGGCTTATTGATACCCTTGATAAAGAAAAATTAAGAAGTAAATTAGAATTTCTTTGGAATATCAGGGAAAAGCAGATTAACCATGTTTTTAATGAACAAACTACGTTAGATTTTGAAGAGATGTTAGAAACAACGCATCAATATGGCAAGAGGGTAGAACCTTATTTCACGTTCACTAATGAAGTTATTGGTGATTTACTTAATTCTGGAGAAGATGTTTTACTTGAAACATCACAAGCCACGTTCTTAGATAATAGTTTTGGCACTTATCCCTATACCGTGGCATATCAGACATTAGTGCAAACCTGCTTTGCCATGATAGGGATACCGGCACAGAAAATACATATTGTCGGTGTGATGAAATCCTATATGATCCGTGTCGGTAATGGGCCATTCCCCACCGAATTATCGACAGAACAGGCTGATTATATTCGAGAACGAGGAAACGAGTATGGCACCGTTTCAAAAAGGCCAAGGCGTTGCGGCTGGCTGGATTTATCCCTGATTAAACACGCAGTGAAACTCAATGGCGTAACAGAACTCGCTATAACGAATGTTGATGTTCTTGCTGATTTACACGAAATAAAAGTCGCTATTGCCTATGAAATGAATGATAAGCTCGTCTGTTGCGACGACGCATTATTGCAGCTCGATAAAGTCAAACCTATCTATAAGACATTTAAATCCTGGAGAGCACTTAACTCATCATATACACATTTAACGGAATTACCTATTGAGCTGATTGACTTCTTATCTTTTATTCAAGACTATGCTGGAGTCCCAATCAAATATATTTCCTATGGGCCAGACAGAAATCAGACATTAATCATGAAATAAAAACGGGGGAGAAAATAATGATTAACTATGTAACAGGGTTTATGTTTTCTAAAGATAAAAAACATGTATCCCTGATTTCAAAATTACAACCCAGTTGGCAAAAAGGGAAACTTAACGGGATTGGTGGAAAAATAGAGGCTGGTGAAAACCCTCAACAGGCAATGGCAAGAGAGTTTGCTGAAGAAGCCGGCATTGCAACACGTCCTGAAGAGTGGCGATTATTTACTGTCTTAACCCGCCCTGACGTTTATCAGGTGAATTTTCTCTATATGTATGATGATCGTGTCTATTCTGTCAATTCTATCGAGAAAGAGATCGTCAATATCTATGAAACAAATTCATTACCCGATAATGTGATCTACAATTTACGTTGGTTAATTCCAATGGCGGCCGATGAACATTTACGTTTCGATAAAGAAATAGAGATAACAGAAATGCGAGGCTAAATACGATATAGCAAATACTGTATCTAAGCACTATGCAAACACAGAAGCACCTATACCCAATGGATTTCAAGATGTATCGCGACGGCAAGGGCGTGAATCCCCGGGAGCATAGCGAACTATGTGACCGGGGTGAGCGAGTGCAGCCAACAAAGAGGCAACTTGAAAGAATGGGTATATACCTGAAATAGGTGCTTCTGTGTAGCAAAAAACAGCAGCATCCCTCGACGCTGCAATAATCGCAACAACTAAGCCGACGGTTCGATGAAGTTAACATCCGACCATACTGAAATAACCGCGACAGCTCTGGCTTGCCCTCCGGCACCGTCAGTCTTCAACAGGATCGGCTCCACAGACAGTTGCGTTGAGGCGGTATAACTATCGTCCCCGAACTTAACGTATCTCGCGTTCTCCCCTGTACCTCGGTGCCCGGTACTGAGTGATAAGGATTTATTGGCAAAATCGAAGAACGCGAAGGCAACCTGATCTATTGATGAAGCCAGCGCATTCGGTTTGCCCGGCACGAATGGTCCATCGATCCGGTAGAGCAGACGTGAATTTTGGAATACCTCATCATCGCCAGAACAGGTACTGCTTATCCCTATCTGTCTGGCCGGCGCCAGGGAGTCTCCCACCCGTTTACCCGCTCTTTTCACCGTTCCCCAATCCACCGATGAAGGCGTCAGGACAACCGCACAGGTAGACGGCTTTTTAACTGGTGAAAGAATAACCGTAGTCCACAGGGGTTTCAGCATCCCGTCAGAACCTGAGATGGCCGCGGGAGTCCAGCCGATCGCGCCCACTGACAAATGACTTCCACCCAGTTTCACATTGAAATTGCCGTCATTGTCCGGGTAAATCTCCCCTGTCACAGTACGAACACTGATATCAACCAGACCGTTAGCATCGGGAACACAGGGAATATTAACACCGGCATTCCCCCCGGCCAGATTGGCTGAACGATAGGTACCGGATGAACCATGCGTCTGGCAAGAGAGTGAAGATTGTCCGATATCAACCATAAAGTCACCAGGCAGCCCCACCCGGACGCGACCCGATAACAACGAAGAGGTTGATGAGTTCGCTCCAGACGCCGCCGTGTAGACCATAAACTGCGTTCCAGCCGGAACGCGACAGGTTGTTGACCAGTCAAGAGGACCACTGGTGGTATAACCCACTATCTCATCCCGTGAATAATCACGTTTATCTTTGTTGTTTGGCATCATGGCATAGCCGGTTACGGTGACATTGCTAAGCTTACTCATCAGTTCAGCCTCGCAGTCCTGATAAGTCTCTGCCGCCTGGAGGGGCAAAGCGGTCAATAAAAAGAGCAGTGATACCCCCAGGCCCATGAGGGTTGGAACGGAGTTTTCTACATTACCGCCCCACAAACGTTCAGTGTTTAACATTCTTCTTCTCTCCAAATTACTCATCTGTTCAAATCGCTTATTTCACTACCGGGATAACTTCACTTCTGGCGGTGCCCCGGAGGCCAAAGCGAGACAGGTGATATCTCACCGGGCGCGCCTGTCACGGCGCCCATATAAAGGTAATGCTTACAGACACACGGCATCGGCCTGCACCAGTTGACCGGGAGTATCGGACGACACCTGATAACGCGTGGTGCATTGTTGATTTGCCCCGTTTCCCCATTTAACTTTCACACGACCGGCAGAGGGCATGCCGCTGAGATAAACCCGGCCGTTATCGCCCACAATGCCGCCGCCGGCCTGAGTGGCATTCCCTTCCAGTGTCGCGGTGGCGCCAAAAGGCACCGGTTTGCCATGATGGGTCAAAGTCAACAACAACTGGCTGCCTAAACGAACCTGATAATTGGCCAGCGTCACTGCCCCTTTGGTCGGATAAACGTTCCTGCTGGTCTGGTCAATATCCACCCCGTCCGGCAAGGTGGATGGATCAAGATTGATGGTGTTTTTGTGATATACCGAGCCGCCCGGCAGTACGGCGTAGCCGCGCCAGTCAGTCTGCACATTGCCGTTACTGACCGTGACCCCTTTCGCGCCGGGCGCGCGGACTAACACCGCTTCACCACCCAGTGAGCGTGACAGCGTCATGCCGTAAGGATGGATTAGCAGGGCGCCGGAAGCCCCGTAGGTGACATGCTGGCTGTTTGCGCTGTCGTTGTAGCCCAGATTAACACTCCCCTGACTGCCCTGATAACCCAGAGACAGGGATCGGCTGTTTTGCTGGCCGCTGTTCCCCCAACCTTGCTGGAGGTTATAATTCAGGCGATTATCCCATAACATGCCGCTGATGCCGGTCTGCTGAGTGGTGTTGCCTTGTGAGTCACGCGAGACCGTATAGCGGGTGTAAACGCCCTGTAATGCCGACGATGACCCAAAGAGACTGAGCGGGACCTGCATATTGAATGACACCTGACGGTTCTCCGGCCAGTGGCCCGCCCCTTTTACGCGATAAATGTTATAACTCAGGTTATAGCTGATCCCCATCAGCATGGCGTTGTAACCCAGACTCAGATTGTTGTCGGTACGGCCATTCCAGTAATCATTGCGCGTCCCGGAGGCGTAAAGACTGCCCCAGCGTCCCAGTGTCTGACGCAGATTGACCTGCCAGGTGCTTTGACGCCGGTCAAGCGCCCACGGCACCTGATAGTCATTCAGGCTGTATCCCATGCTGTTAACATCACCGAAACTGTAATAATGCTGAGTGGAATAGCGGTAGGCAGCCAGATCAATGCCGGTGCCGGTACTGATCAAGTTTTTGGAGTATTTCACCCGATAAGATTGGCCCTGTTGCTGGTTATCTTCCTGCCCCTTAACCCCTTGTAACCGGGCGCGGGCAAACGTCACATCCGCAGACAGGGCGCCGAAAGCCCCCAGTGACACGCCCGAGCCTAATACACCCGACTGGTAGTTGCCTGCGACCAACCCACCGCCGTACAGGGTGATATTGTGTGGCAAACCATAAACCAGCGTGCCCAACGCAAATACCGGGGAACGGCTGCCATCAGTGAGGTTGCCGCCGTGATATTGACCGGCCGTCAACTCATATTTCATGCCGCCGGGCCGCTGCATCACCGGAACAGATGAAGAAGCGAGGGTGGAGACCCGGGTCTTGCCATCTTCCTCTTTGATGGTGATCGTCAGGTCGCCCGCGCCCCCGGTGGTGTACAGATCATTGAGACGAAATGGCCCCGGCGCTACCGTGGTTTGATACACGGTATAGCCATTCTGGGATACCGTCACCTGCGCATTGGAGTTCGCCACACCGGTTATCGCCGGGGCAAAACCGCGCTGACTGTCAGGCAACATAGCATCCTCAGAAGCCAGCTTCATGCCCCGCAACGGGATGCTGTCAAAAATATCCCCACCGGTATAGGTTTCACCGGCGGTGAACTCGCTACGCAGTGACTGGATATCACGTTGCAGGTAGGTATTACTCACCTGCCATTGGGTCTGCGCGGAAGGAGAAAAACCGGCGGGTCCCTCGTTGCGCTGACGGTTGTAACTGTAAGTTTGTGTGCTGCGCAGACGCCACGGGCCCAGATTCAACCCATTGCGAAAAGAGGCGAACAGATTGCGGGAGCGTGATCCGCCGCCGCTTCCCTGACCGTCATAACGCCCTTCTGAGCCGTTCACGTTGTAGTTCATCAAAAAGGCTGGTATCCCGTTATCCCACAGTGACGGATCGACCATCCCGGAATGGTGGGGCTGCATGGCGACCTGCGGGACGCTCAAATCCAGACGCAAACGGGCAAAATCCAGGGTCGCGCGGGCATGAGGGATCTGTTTCGTCAGATCCGTAATGGAGCTGTCGCTTTCTTTTCCCTGAAAAGCCGGTAACCCACGGGTATTAACCCCATACTCTTCGAGCTGCGCAACGGTTAATATCGGTTGCAGATGGCCGTTGACCAGCCTGAATTCAATCTCGCGGTTATCCACCTTATTCTGGTTCATGTAGACATCCACCAGATAGCGTCCCGGTGCGACATACCCCGCATTTTCATACGCCGAGAGATCGACATGACTGTGTTCACCGTCAGCGCCCATCAGGAACGCGGGATTAAAGTATTCCCGCGCGGAGGCGGATAGGGTTGTCGCCGTCAGTGAACACAGCAGACATACGTATACCGGACGGGGCCGGAAACTGCCCGGTTGACCGGACGCGCGTTGGTTACCCGCCCGCAGCGCAGACGGAAATAAAATGTTTATTGCCATAGCTCATCTCTGCTTCTAATTAAGCCAATGCTGTTAATCTTGAGGTCACTTTGCCGGTACACCGTCCGCAGGGCGGATGGGTCATAACGGGACGTGGCGATCCTGACTGTCGCCGGGAAAACGCCAGACCAGTGGTCCCGGTGTCCCGGCGGTAAATGAATAGGTTTGCATGCCTTTCGGGGGCACCATTGCCTGACGGGTGTAGTCATCTGCCTGTTGACTGCCGACTTTCAGAACAGAAAAGGTCAGAAAATAGGGCGTGGGATTGTCCACCCGCAACTGCGTCCCTTGAAGGGAAAATTTCACCTGTTTAGCTACCGTGGCGTTATCCCGTGCAGGGATCCCCTGAGGACGATAAAACAGCCGGATATTCATCTGTAGGGCGACCTGCACCTGCGACGCTTTGCCCATCTGACGGCTGAATGCCGGTGCCTCGGCGATATCCGGTACAGCGACGCCCGGGATAGCCCGCAGCGAGACCACGAAGGCCGATTCCCGATCCTGCAGTAACTGCCCGCCAAGCTGGCGAATACGGAAGGAAAATTTCCCCCCCGCCTCGACCCGCTTTAACGGCGGCAGGACAACAAAAGGCGGGACTGACCCGGTTTTGGTGTCAAAGCGCCCGGTATCCGGGTCCATCGGGCTGACAAATCCCTGTACCAGATAGCCTTGTTCGGTGTGATTGGTCATGCTGAGGGTTACACCCCCCGGGCTATCTTTGGCGACATAAGACAGCCGCATGGGGGAGAACGATAGTCCCTGATTCTCCGCCGCCTGCGCCTTGAATAGATTCCCTACCAACAGAGCGAAACCGAGGGAGGAAAACATTAACCCCCAGTGTGTCCGCCCATGCTTGTTACTGACTCTCTTCACTCTCCACCTCCATAATTCTCCACCTCCATAGAAAACAAGGGTGGATTTAATGCGCTACCCTAGCGGTAAATAGGTTTGAAGCCCCGCCGTAATCATTAATCATCGACCAGCTCACTGATTTTTTGCCCACCAGCCCGGCATAGGTCACACAGTCCTGCGGCGCTATCATGGAGGGATAGCGGTTCAGATCGAGCGCCTGTCCGTCCAGCGTGAGGCTGTCCAGTGACAGGAAATAAGGGGTGGGATTGCACGCCTTAATGCCATCGGGTTGCGATTGGAAGCGAAGCTGTCCATACGCCTCTTCCGGCAACATCGGCAGGTCACGCGGTCGCCAGAAAAACTTGATCCGCATCCCCACGCTCATCGACGCTTGCTCCCGAACAGGCTCATCCGTCACCGACGGAGTCGCGGGGATAGCGTTCATCTGCACATACCGGAGCGATTCCCGATCCATCGGAAAAGGGGGCCGATTAAACGTCGGCAAAATACGCAGGCTGTTCTGACTGTTGGCCTCCAGCCTGAACAGCGGCGGCGTCACCACAAACGCCGGTGCGGTTTTTTCCTGATCTCCCGTGATCCTCACCTGCACCAGCCACGCCTGAGATGTGGTGTTGACCACCGTCAGCGTTTGCGCCCGTTCCCCCTGGGTAAAAATCACCCGGGTTTTATTCAGGCTGATACCGGCTGCCTGACAGGGTGCTGTGCCGGTCATCCCTAACCCTAGCCAGAACAATAGTGGCACCAGCCTGTATCGCGTTGTGCGTAACCGACCTTTTTCCACAACGCCTCCTGAAACCTGTTACTTGAGCTGCACTCAGTGATAATCAAATTGAAATTGAATGTGCGCGGTCAATTCACCGGGGGTCGGCACCGCCGCGCCAGATTCATGTCGCATATCCATCAGGAAAGTGATTTGACTGTCTTTGGCGGCGTTACCCGGTTGGGCCAAGTCCACATAATCGCCATTTTTCAGGTAGCTCCCCAACCCGCCTCCCGGCGCTTGATAGCGCAGGCCAAATCCTACGTTTCCCGCCACAGAGGAAGACTTATCCCGAAATAACGTCGGGTAATCTTTCGGCGTGGGGCCGGCTATTTTAATGGCCGGGGTACGGCCCGTGCGGGCTGACCCGGCACAGCCTGACAACGCCAGCGTAATGGGTTTGCTGCTCACAGAATCAATATGTCCCGCACTGTTCTGCACCTCGGTAAGCGGTACGGATGAAAACTTCACAGTGGATGACTGTACATTGAGCTCACAGGTTGGCTGTTCTAGTGTCAATGCCAGCGTCAGCTCTGCCGTGTTGGGGCTCGCTCCCCCGGACAGCGGGGCGGTACAGAGCAAACTGGCCAGGGTGGTCTGTCTGATAAGGGTCCACGGTTTTAACATTACGGTATCTCCCCCTGATAGGATGATTCTCCGCCGAGGTCATTAATCACCGTCCAGCTCACTTTGGCCGGGTAATGTGCCCCTTTGAGCGGTAAAGCCAGAGCAGAGAAGGGGGATACCATGTTCTCTTTCTGTTGCTTCGTCATCAGCTCCTGTCCGCCCACTTTCAGGGAGGTAAAAGTGATGTAATAGGGTGACGGGTTGGTGACTGTCATTCCCTCGGCTGTTGGTTTGAAGTGCAGGGTGCTAAACCCTTTTTCGGCAGAAATCGGTAGCCCTTGTGGGCGATACATCAGCTTAATCGTATTGGCTATAGCAATCTGTACACCCCCGGTGATTTGTTTGCGAGAGGGATTGTCGGATTCGGGGCTTAACGGGATGGCCTGCGCGGTAAACCAGAACAGGGATTCCCGATCGGCAGGTAGGGCTTTACCAGTTTTGATAATGCGCACCTGATTCTGTGTGCCTGGCTCTAGACGAAACAGGGGCGGTGTCACCACAAAAGGAGCGGTTTTCTTCCGCTCAGAGTCGGCACTGACCGCTACCTGCATCAGATAGACGGCTTCCTTACTGCTATTTCGCACCGAGGTTGCCGCTGCGTGGCTGTCAGCCGGGTATATAATGCGGGTAGTATCAATACTGATTCCCCCAGCCCTCGTGGCAGTGATCGAGGAGCCTAGTAGACCGGCCACTATCATCGCTGTCATCAATCTTTTCATTGATCCACCTGAAAGTGTCTGTGTTGGTATTGCGTAAGCAAGAATTGGACTTCCTTGTCCAATTCCACTGCTATGCTGTTCCTTGCGCCTGACGGCGTTGATTAGCTGTAAATTTGATTATCGAGTAACAAGTTGAAATGTCAGTGGTACACTGACACTTTTTCCAGCGTTAACAGTGTTAGGGTCCTTAGCAACCAGCCCCACGGTAAACTCTTTTTTTGCATTAGCAAAAGAATCACCTGTATTAGCGAATCCAACTTTTTCGTTCTGTTTCAGAAGAATGGTTTTACCCTTTGCTACCAGACCCACGGCTAGACTACCGGCAGGGGCACCAGACTTACCAAAGTATCCATCCCCATCCATGGTCTGTGTCCCCGTAATTTGCAAATCAACGTTTTGCTTCATGTTGCCTGCTTGATCGTGCTCGGCTGTACAGCCTGTTAGTGAAACAGAGAAATCCTGAGGCTTGACTAAGGCGCCGGCTGTGGCAAAATCGGCCTTTACAGCAGGGTCTAGTTTGATGTCGGTCTTGTCGATTACGACCGCACAAGTCGCCACTCCTACAGAACCTGACACGACCATCGATGCACTATCACCAATCCCAGCAGCATGTGCCGCCCCCATACCTAGAAACATTGCGGCTAATACGCTGGTTTTTAAAATTTGCTTTTTCATTTCATCTATTCCTTATCTACATCTATTTACATACATTTTGCCTAAAACAACATCACGACAGATTAAACAGTCAGGCCGCCAACGCGGTGTGTTTACTAGTCATTTAGAGTTATTTTGTTCGGTTATTAACTAGATGAAATATTTACAAAAAAATATTCACGTCACGAAATGACTTCTGACTTATATCGTTTGGTTTGAGGATTTCAGCCTTTATCATCGGGAAATGAATATCAAATCGCTCAAAAAACAACCTTTAAACGACCTACAATATTCATAATGTAAGAAATAATTTCTCTTTGAAATCAAAAAATTAAGTAATTTTTTACAAAATAATACAAAAAATACCTTTTAAGTTATGAAATTTTCCGTATACTGCCCCGGCAGTTGAAGATAACCGAACAAAATAACTCTAAATGTTCGGTTTTTTATCCTACATCAGAAATTGATGTCATCGAGAACTGCGTCGCTACCTTGAGTAACATTTTTCTTTGCGTTCCCTCCCCCTTATCACTGTCCAAAAACCAAACTCCCCGGAATCGAGAAAAGAATAAGTTAATTATTCTTATGCGTTTTCGATATTGAGTGCGATTGACTAAGCCTGATATTGGGTTCGTTTTGAGTGCTCATCTTCAACGCACGCTGATTGAAACTGCCCGTCATTGAGCAGGCATATTGAGCAGTGAAAATAGTTCTTATTTCAACGGACAAACTGACTGTTACATGATTGAACGACTATCTGAATTCTAAGAACTTTTTCAAAAGATGAGATGGATTAAGAATGGGCTATTTATTGGCGGTAATAACGTTGTGGTAATAACATGGCAGACAGAGACATCATAAAAGTGACCGTTCCGTCGGTCACGAAACTCAGTCATCAACTGGTTTATAGATCCCCCGATTGGAGCCGAGATCAGTTAACATCCAAATTTACCCAATGTAGCCTCCGCAATAGGGATATATTGGTCTGTTAATTTATTGATGCTGTTATTGGTTGCAGGATAGTTACAATCAAGGAAAAACCAGTTTATCGGTGTCTCCAATATTGAAGCGATCTGCACCAGATGGGATAAATTAATTCGGTTTATCCCTCTCTCATAACGTGAGAGTTGTTGCTGACTAATACCTATTTTTTCCGCCAATTTGGCGGCAGTCATACCCAACTCTTTCCTTCTTTTTTGAATACGCTTCCCTACTAATAGATGATCTTGTTTCATTTTCATCCCAGCCTTTAAATTAAAAAAACACCTTTTTATGGCATCGCCAAAATTATTGCCCCTGATCCTGAGAAAGGTCCTGCCTCTACTCTGCCATTTTTTTGTAAAATTGATTTCACTGTAACGGGTACATTTCCGCCAGCCGGTACAAACACAGCAACACCATCTTCACCATTTTCCTCATTTAATAGCAATTTAGCTTTCAAGCTACCATCACTTCTTAAAGGTACTAATCCCCTATCAGGACCCGTCGCTGTAACGATAATCTCTATGTCTACATTGCAGGTCACATTGATATTTTCCGCTCTGGTTGCGCCTTCCAGTTTTGCCTCATCAATACTACCGTAATTAAGTTCAACGGAGCCTTCTCTGACCTGACAAAATCCTATCGGTGGTGGTGCAACGCCACATAAAGATCCAGGTAATAATCTTCCATGAAAACCATTTTGATCGGTTTCATAAAATAGCCCGACACACTCCTGATGCGATCGAATCGCAGGGCCGAAATGTTTTGCAACGCCGGTGATCGGAAAACTGGTATATTTCAATATCTCCGCCTGAACTTGTTTCATTGTCTTAAATCTTTCCACGCGAGTATTAAATAGCCTATAGGGCTGCCCTGAATAACCATCAGCAAAATGGCGATGGTTAACCGATATCCAACATGCAGAATAACCATAACAAGGATTTGGCGTAAAATCGTTTTCTGGGTCCCAACGTTCAATGACAAAAGTATAATAGGCATTTGTAGGAATCCCTTCGGATTTAGTGATATATGAAAATATCGATGCAGCCGCACTTGATGAAAACAGCAATAAAAGTACCAAGCAAACAGAAAATAACTTTTTCATTTAAGCTACCTAATAAAACTGTGCAAATTAGTCATAATTTAGATTAAATGTCGCAATCGCATGAAATGCGCCTCGCTTAATCGTCTGGTTAGCTAGTGCAATAGGTTCTGCCTGCACATATGCTTGCAGTGCAATCAAGTTTTCACCCTCTTTTAACGGATAGGCATCTCCCTGTTTATTCAACGACAACCGTTTGCCTTCTGCCGTTTCTATACCAATGGCAATCCCAGCGGCTTGGCTCCCAGCACTTAACGCTAATAAGCCCGGCAATTGCGTATTTTCCATGCCACTGAATGTCAGTTTAATCGATTTGCCCACACTCATATCGCAACCAGATAATCTGAGCAGAAAAGGTTCGCTATGGGTCCTACCATGCAGATACAAATATTTTTCAGAAATTGTTGCAAAATCGAGCTGGATATCTTCATCACCCGATTTAATCGTGCAAGGTTCTTTAACCAGCGCACCGTGAAAACGCATATTATCCGCAGCCTGTCCCCCTTGATGACTATAAACCGTGGCAGCAATAACCATAAAACCAACACGCAACACGAATAATTTTAAATATTTCATTAAGTTTCCTTTCACTGGTATTCCGCCAGCAATGTCGCCGTCACTTCAAATGCCCCTTCCGGCAACGTACTTCCTGGTTTTTTCACCGGCACCGCTTGTATTACCGGCTGTTTCTGTGATGTCACCGGAATACGCTCATTAAGGGTGAATGCTTTACCATCCAACGTCAGACGAATGCCTAAATCCGTAATATTGGTTTGCAACGCAGCGGCATCAAATGAGGTTGGTGGGCCAATCACTGTCAATCCTAAACTCCAACCTGAGATATTAGGCGCACATACCAACTGGTAATTCACGGGCTTGGTATAATTCACTCCGTCCACCTGATAGATGCCAACATTGTGACCAAAATAGACATCAATCATATTACCGTCATTAATAACGCAAGAAGGCGCTTCAAGCAGTGTGCCGTGAAACCACATATTATCGGCTGCCCGTCCCGGCATCACACTGATTAATCCCAAGCACGCACCCCAGAAAACACGATAGATCAAATAGTTCATTGCATGTCTCCCGTTCACTGGTATTCAACCATCATGGTCGCACCCGCGCCAAAGTCGCCGCCTTGCAATACCGCAGCCATATCTTTTACCGGCACCGCATGTAATTCAGGAAAATCAGGATAGTTAAATTTCATCCAGTCATTGACGGGCAATTTTCGTCCGTTATGAATGACAGCGATACCAAGCCCAGTGTGATTGGTTTGCAACACCGCTGGATCAAAACTGGCAGTGTTACCCGATATCATCATTTTCATTGCATTAGCTGGCATTTTTTCACATTTCACGGTGTATTTGACGGGTTGCATATAATTAACCCCATCAATCCGAGTAATCATCACGTCGCCAAAATCTACATCGATAGTATTGCCATTATTAATCACACAAGGTGGAGGTGCGATAACCACGCCGTAAATATTGACCGGTGTTTTACCCGAAAAATTGCTGACAGGTCTTGCTGCTATATTTCCCCTTTTTGTCAGCAAATCAGCCTGAGCATTTACACTTAACAAACAGCCAAGCAGTAATACACTCCATTTTTTCTGCCTGCGATACTGTCTTTTTATTCGCAGAGAACACAGAGAAAGAGAACACAGAGAGTTAGTCATAATTCACCCTGAAATCCACCACCGCGCGATATTGCCCAATCCCCAGCGCTCTCGGTGTCCGCACTGGCGTCACGTAATATTCCAGGCTGTCCTGTCCCGCTGCCACAAAACGTGGGCGTCCCCGCTCTCCCAACCGGATATCATTGTTAGCGGTATCTGTTATCTGTAACCCCAACCCGGTGATACCGGTCACCCGCACCAGATGTGGATAATCGCGATCCGCCGGCGCCACAAAACTGACTGTCACCACCGGCTGTAACTGATTCCACGTCAGATTGCCGGTCCGACTGTCACCTACGGCCCCTTTGGTTCTGAGACAGTCACGAAACTTCAATGTGAACGGTATCGGTGTCCCTTTATCACCTGGCTCGCGTAAGTCACTGTTTGGCGTGCTCCCCAAATTCACCTCCTGCCATGCAGAGGTCATGTCCAGTCGACAAGCCGCCTCAGTCAGCCCACCAAACACATGCAGTTCGCCGTGCAAACCTTCGATATCTGCTGCTCGCTTTTCCACCGCCTGGCTCTCTATCACCGGTATCAGCCAGATCGCCAGTGTCAGTCCACAGCCTATCCGCTTGATGTTCATCGTCGTTCCTCCCGGCTTCGCCCGTCACGACGAACGTTTGGTCACCTGACAATGGTTGCCTGCACAACTAAAAGTTAATTGCGGCCGGCCACCATAATCATTGACATACGTCAGTACCGGCGCACTCCCTAATGCCCCTGCACTACCACTCAGCACCGCATTACTTTTGGGCGCTATCATAAATGGCTTAAAGTCTGCCACCGTTTTACCCTTAAGCTGGCTTGCTGCATCCACCACGGTGATGTAATAGGGTGTCGGGTTGTTCACCTGATACCGGTCCCCCTGACGCGTCAAAGTCATCTTCTCTTGCCACGGATTATCCAAATCGGTACGGCTGGCAAAAATGGCTTTCGGACGATAGAACAGTTTGATCCGGGTTTGTAGCGCAATCTGCAAGGTATTCGGTTTCTTGCTGCGTGGCGGAATTTCACGCAAATTAAAATAGAACAAGCTTTCCCGATCCTGTGGTAACTGCGCGATTGTTGGCAATGACTGTATTTTCACCTGGCTCTTAGCGCCCGGCTCTACCCGCTGCACCGGTGGCGTCACCACTAACGGACCATTGATTTTGTTACCCTGTTCATCTTCTATCCATCCCTGCGCCAGATACGGCAACTCTTTGTTCTGGTTGCTAATATCCATACTGGTGGACTTATCCTCACCGTTAAACACGATCCGGGTACGATCCAGCGCAATCGCCGCCATTGCCTCACTGATCACCGACAGACTTAGGATAGCGATCGTGACTACATTGATTGTCTTCTTCAATTTCATGCTCTCAATTACTCATTCTTAGAATAATCATTACAGGTCACCGCGATACACTTCGGTGACAGCAACAAGGTTTTTACTCTGCCAGTCAATGAAAGTTATGGCTGTTTATTGCCGTCGGCTAACTGGCAGAGCAGTAATAACGAAGCCATCTCTTCTACTTTTGGTAATTGATGTGGCAGCTCAATCACACATTGCAATTCCCCATCCCAACGCACATCCAGTTTCTCTCCCGGATTGATCCCACTCAAATAGGTGTTCCCACCATCACTGACAATACCGATCTCCCGTTGATCCTTATTCAGTACCGTTGCCCCAAACGGCGGCGTGCTACCATCCGGCAAGCGGATCATACCCATCGCTTTTTCACCGGATATCACTTGGAATTTACGATAACCTATCGCCCCTTCCGTCAGCGTCGCTTGTTGTACCGACCGGATTGCCTCCACATTGTCCGGCAGTTTGTTCAAATCAATACTCGCACTGTTACGGTAATAGTTGTTCACATCAGAGATCACCGCTTTACCGAACATATTGGTATGGGTAATCGCGCCAAAGCCTTTCACCGGTACGCCACCGACACCATCGGTATCCACCATCAAACGGGTGGTACCCGGCATATTAATGCGATGCAATGCCGCGCCTTTCGGCGTCACGGTCATCCCCCCCTGAATAGAAAGCGCTCCCGTGGTATAACGCCCATCCTGATAACTTGCACTGGTCGTTAGTTGAGCACGATCGCCGTAATGGGTTAAATAACCGTTAGCCGCAGCCTTGCCATCAATACTGGTGCCAGCCGCTAAACGATAGTTACTGTTTTCATTAATTCGGTCGTAATAACCTACCGTGTGGGAGTTACCTTCCCGGTTGACCATTGCGTTATAACTGACAGTTCCTGAATTACCCCACGGCAGGGATAATGTCATATACATCCCGTCGTCGTTTTTACCTTCATATTTATTACGGTAAGCAGACAGATTCAGGTTAATATTCTTATAACTTCCAATATCAAAATAACGTGATATCGATAAGTTATAGCGATCGTTATTCGAACGGTTCCAATAAGTCTGGTGGCTGTAATTTAAGTAGATACTGGTACCAATATGCGTAAACTGCTTATTCAACATAATGGTGTAAAGTTCTTTATTACTCTCCGCATCACCATCGTGATAACGGCGATCCAGATACTGGCTCATGCTCATAAAGTCACGTTCCGAGAAACGGTAACCGGCAAAAGTCACCTGACTGTCATACTCCTCAAAACGCTTGGAATAACTGAGACGATAAGAGCCACCAGTCAACGTTTGGTCCTCAGCCGGTAAATGGGCGCGGGATTCAGTGACATCAAAGGAAAGAGCGCCAAAAACCATCAGATCACGCCCAACCCCCAATGACAACGCGTTATAATTCCCGGCCCCCAATATCCCACCGTACAGCGACCAACCATTGTTTATTCCCCAGGAAAACTCACCAATACCAAAGCCCGATCCCTCACTGTGATGTTTCCAGTTAGTCGGCTTACCCGCCGCCAGTTTGTACTGAACCCGGCCCGGACGAGTTAAATAGGGAATATTCGCAGTATCGATCTGAAATTCCTGTAAACCGCCATCCTGCTCCTCTACCCGCACATCCAGTTTGCCGCTCACTGCATCATTGATGTCCTGAATACGGAATGGACCTGGCGCAACTTGGGTCTCATACAACACCCGCCCCTGCTGACGAATAGTCACTCTGGCATTGGTTTTCGCTACCCCCGTCACCTCTGGCGCATAGCCTCGCAGGTTCGGAGGCAACATATTGTCATCCGTCACCAGACTCAAACCGGTAAAACGGAAGCTGTCAAAGATATCTGAATTAAGGTAATCCTCACCCAACGTTAGCTTAGCCTGCCAATGTGGTATTGCCCGGTACAAGTAATAACGGCTCCAATCCCAGTTTTTTTCTGTGCTCCCTGCCCGCCCCGTGACGTGGTTATACTGTGATTGCCAGTCTGCCCGCAGGCGCCACGCCCCCAAATTTATCCCAGTCGTACCATTAGCACTGACATTCTGATTTGCACTTCCCTTCGCCGGCTTAGAGATCTGAGCATTGACGTTATAATCAAACATCATTCCGAAAATCCCCTCATCCCAACGTGACGGCGGGTCCCAGTCTGGTGAGTTATATTCGAGATAGGCTTGAGGCACACTCAGGTATAACGTGTCACTGCTCAGATCACCGCGCACTGTCATGCCAGGCAGCGTTTTAGTCTCCAGACACTGGTTATTGTTCCACCAGGTAATCTTTGATTCCCATTCCGCCCGCAGCCCCAACTGCTTGACCAGCTCAGGCGGCAAACACGCCACACTCTCCTTCGGATCATCCGGTGGTACCATAAAAGTCACAGGCATCTCCGGCAGTTCGCTTTTATTCAGACGCACCGTCATCTGATAATTCCCCGGCATGATATAACCCGCACGGGAAAACTCTTTTAAATTAATCCGAGAACGATCCTGAACATCCAACACGTCCGTATTAAATTCAATTTCCTCTTCCGCATACACCGCATGAGTACCCATTAAAGCAAGCAGTACCGAAACAATAAGAGGTTTCAGGACACACCGAACCGAGACCACCCTGTCATATTCAGTGGTCAAACCCAAAAACAAAGCCATAACATTCCCAGATCGATGATTAGTGATAATCCAGCCTGAACCGAACCGTGGTTCGATACTGCCCCGCTTGCAATAACTGGTGATTGCCCACCAATCGCATCACGTAATTAAGCTTCATCTGCTCTGCCTGTAAGTCCCCCACCGGTAGTGGAGTTCCCGGATACGCCTGATTGCCGTATATGTCTGTAATTTGTAATGCCACTCCTTGAGCCACACCAGATAACCGGAAATTGTTCCCATCCGGCACGCCATCAAACATCACCTGAAAGTGGCGCCAATCGGGTTTACCCAAGGCGGCAGAAGTCAGTACACAGTTAATCAAACGGATGGAAAAGGGGCGCACGGCTCCCTGTCCATCATGCATCATCCGGCTTACCGGGATTGTGGCTAACTCAATCGTCTGGTCACGGCTACCTGCATCAATCGCACAGGCCGTATCAATGATGGTGCCTTGCATGCTAACGCGACCATATCCTTGCGTTCCTTGTGGAGCAGCCGTTTCAGCTTCAATAACACAGGAAAACATTAACAGGCAGGGCACTACAACAACGGCAGAATATCGGCTCATGACTTCTCTCCAGCTAAACTTATTCAAAACTTTTGATTAGGAAACGCCCGCCTCCTTGTAAGCGTTTCCGTGCATGAAAAGACTTATTGGTAAGTCAGCTGGAAGTTGGCAATGCCGGTGAAATTACCCGGAACAACGGCATCAGGTGAAGTATCACCCTGAAGATAGGCAGCAAAATGCAGATCATTATTACCATCATGCAGAGCTACAGCCGGTGAGGGGGTACCTAGTTTGATTTTGTTACCGCCCGCATCAGTGATCGCAATACCCGCACCTTTAGCAATTCCTTCGATACCCAGCAAACCATCACCGCCGGCGATGCTAGATTTGGCGCCAACAAACGTCGTGGTGACTGTACTTATCGTTTCAGTCGTACAGTTATCTAAAGAAATTTTGAATGGCGTGGAAGAAGAACGGCCACCGTTTTTCAAAGATGCGCTAGAAATAGAGCCCATCGGTACTACCTGATCAACCGTTTCCGGGGTGATAGAACAAGGCGCATCAGTAATAGACCCGGTAAAAGTCACCGTTCCGTGACCTTGGCTAGGATTCGCTGCATTTACCGAACCGGCAGCCAAAGCCACACCTAACCCCAGGGCCATAACCAATTTATTCAATCTCATGTGAACTAATTCCTTGAATTTAAGGATAAAATACCCATAACCATAAAAAAATAACCGTGCAGGACTCCAGCCCCATGCACCTAATATTCAGCGCAAAATAGTTTAAAAATCTCGGATTAATATTTTCTAAACCAAACAAAATGCACCAAACTGTTTTTTTCAGTCAAAAAAACTAAGAATGCATGATATTTCGGAGTTAATATTCTAAAAAAGACATTAATTTGAACTTATAATCTAATTAATGAATTAATATTTGATTGAATTCAGATGAACCCACTAATTTTTTACAATAATTTGATGGTAAAGTATGAAAAATAGTAAAAAATAATGAAAAAAAGCCATATATTATAAATAGTTAAAGATTAGCAATTTGGAATTACACAAAATTTGACTTAATCAGTCGTTTTATAGGAACATATTTACAGTTTGGTGCATTCTGTTTAGTTTCTTTTTGTTGTTAAATAATTTCCAAATATATAATTGCAAAGCTTACAAGCTGATATTTTCTATTAAAAAATGGCTATTTATAACTATCTAAAAACGGTATTTATAGATTTTTGCCAAAATAAATAGAGTTATCAGCTAATAATTTTATAAAAGTTCTATTAATTGATATATTCCGGTAGATTAATATTATTTCTCTACCTATAACTATCCGCCCCAATTTCACAGGAATTATTTTCATGAAGAAACGTAAGTTTTTAACCAGATATGAAATTAATGCGATTTTAGAAAAAGCACGTCAAGGATATCATGCCGAGCGAGATTATTGCATGCTACTAATGTGCTTCATTCATGGATTTAGAGTGAGCGAGTTATGCAATCTAACGTTATCCGATCTTGATCTTAACTCAGAAATTATTCATGTCAGACGATTAAAAGGGGGATTATCAACAACACATCCACTAATACCAGAAGAAATTAAAGCTTTAAATCAATGGCTTAATATTAGAAAGAGTTGGAGAGAATCAGATACAGAGTGGGTCTTTTTATCACAAAAATCAGGTGCTATTTCACGCCAACAAGTTTATGGTTTATTAAAGCGTTATGGCAAACAAGCATTAGTCAATATTTCACCTCATCCACATATGTTAAGACATTCCTGTGGTTATGCTCTCGCTGATTTAGGAAGAGATACACGCCTTATTCAAGATTATCTCGGTCATCGAAATATATCCCATACCGTTATTTACACCGCAAGCAATGTAAAACGATTTTTCAAAATATGGGAGGCTCCTGCAAAAGGACTCGATTAATTTCAATATCTCTTTTCTATGTAAGACATGTAGTATGAGAAACTATTTCTCTCTAAAACAAAAAAATCATCCAATCATTCGATTATAAAAATCCTTGTCCATATACTGATGAGGGTTTTTATCCGATAAAATGGTTATTCACATTATAAGATCTACCCATTATTTCTTATAATTACTTTTAAAATAATTTTCTTGGAAATTAAAAGATAAAACAATTAAATAAAAACGTGTATTCAATGAGAGTTTTAATAAAAAATTCCATTATTACATGAATGGATACTTTCTCAGGAATGAAGAAAATAAAATCACTGGAAATTATACCCTGTTTTCCAGTGATAGCCTGCTGACTTTTAATATTTCATGGTTGATTTATTAAATTTTCAAGTAATGTTAAATTTAATCAACTATTTGGATATTTGGAGAATGAGCGAGATAGCCAACAAGATTACCAATATTGTCTTTAACATTCCATCTTTCAAAAATGGATATATACCATGAATACTTGGCTGTACCTGGAGTACGTAATTTAGATCCTTGATTGAAAATATTACGAGTTTCCAGCACTACAGGATAGTCTTGGTTAGTCCCTAACGTTGCCTCTTTACTTGGGGCCGCAACTTGAGATACAGCCGAAGTTAGAGTTGGTGGCGAAACTAGTGATTGGGCACCTACTCCTGCCATATGATATAGAAATACCTGATCATCAAATTGAGCCGATAAAGTTGAAGCCCGCCATCTAATTATATCCCCTACCTTACCTTGAATTAAAAGTGTACCTTGAGCATTATTTTTGGGAACATAGATATTATTTTGAGAGGTAATGTAATAAATGTATTTATCATCCATTACCGTTGGTTTGCCAGAGTCCTTACTAATAGAATTGCCGAGATCATTTGTGATAGCTTTTACATCAACAATAGCAAGAACATCAATCAGTTGTACACCAACAATGGACCTTGCATCATCCAGTTCTGTATATTCAATATTATTCATAATACTATTCCTATTTTTATATATTAGTTTTCTAAGTATTTAGTCATCTAGAACTCTAATGAAAGGATCATGACAGACATATCCAATGAGTTGTTTTTTACGATATATTTTTATATACCAAGTATATTGACCGTACCCCTCTCTTTGAGCCGTTGATTGATGATAATATCGTGTTATTAGTCCACCATGACTTTCTCCATCTCTTTTATATACCACACTATTGATATTATTATTATCAGCCTTAGCCAAATAAGGAATAGAAATATCACCATAATCAAGTTGCGGTAATGTTATAAGCGTAACATCATTACCGCTAATCGCGGTTCCTTTCATGTGGCATAAAAGTACTGTATATTCAAATTGCTGTGTCAAAGACATTGGCCTCCATCTAATGTCATCAGCAACATTGACTGTTATCTCCAATTCTCCTTGAGCATTATTTTTAGGAGCATAAAGATTCCCAGTACTTGTTATATAATAAAAGTAATTATTAGATACCACTTTCGCAGTTTCTAATGTTTGTGATTTACTTAAATCATAATGACTAACGATAGCTTCTGCATCGACACAAATCAGAATATCCACAACTTGATATCTAGAACTCTCTATAGCGTCACTCATTATCTATTCTCCTTCACAATAAAGTGTTAGATTGTTTAACAATCATCTTTTATATTAATAATTAAGATCAAAAAAACCACTAATATAAATCATAGTTTTTAAAATAAAATTACTTGTATTTTTACAATAAATTTTCAACATATAAATGAAATTCATATTAATATTGAATCAAAAAATTATTATTTTTAGTATTAAATCACAATTTGTAAACATGAGTAATTCAACATTTTCTTTTGCGTTAAAGTGATACTTTCCTGATATTTAACTACGCTCCCGGGGATTCGCTCCCTTGCCGTCGCGATGCAACTTGAAATCCATAGGGTATATATCATTTAGTTGAATAATTAGATGACGATTAATCATCGTAAATAAAGTAAAATCACTGGAAATTATACGCTGTTTTCCAGTGATTACTTACCAACTTTTAATATTTCATGGTTGATTTATTAAATTTTTAAGTAATGTTAAATTTAATCAACCACTTGAATATTTGGAGAATGAGCAAGATAACCAACAAGATTACCAATATTATCTTTAACATTCCATCGTTCGAAAATGGATATATACCATGAATATTTGGCTATACCTGGAGTACGTAATTTAGATCCTTGATTGAAAATATTACGAGTTTCCAGTACTACAGGATAGTCTTGGTTAGTCCCTAACGTTGCCTCTTTACTTGGAGCCGCAACTTGAGATATAGCTGAAGTTAGAGTTGGAGGCGAAACTAGCGATTGGGCACCTACCCCTGCCATATGATATAAAAATACTTGATCATCAAATTGAGCTGATAGCGTCGAGGCCCGCCATCTAACGATATCCCCTACCTTACCTTGAATTAAAAGTGTACCTTGAGCATTATTTTTGGGAACATAGATATTATTTTGAGAAGTAATGTAATAAATGTATTTATCATCCATTACCGTTGGTTTGCCAGGGTCCTTACTAATAGAATTACCGAGATCATTTGTGATAGCTTTTACATCAACAATAGCAAGAACATCAATCAGTTGTACACCAATAATGGACCTTGCATCATCCAGCTCTGTATATTCAATATTATTCATAATACTATTCCTGTTTTTATATATTGGTTTTATAAGTATTTAATTATCTAGAACTGTAATGAAAGGATCATGACCAATATATCCGATGAGTTGTTTTTTACGATATATTTTCATATACCAGACATACGAACCACGCCCCACCCTCTGCGCTGTTGATTCATGATAATATCGTGTTATTAGTCCACCATGACTTTCTCCATCTCTTTTATATACCACACTACTTATATTATTATTATCAGCTTTAGCCAAATAAGGAATAGAAATATCACCATAATCAAGTTGCGGTAATGTTATAAGCGAAACATCACCACCGTCATCAGCTTGTAATCTCATGCGGCATAAAAGTACTGTATATTCAAATTGCTGCGTCAAAGACATTGGCCTCCATCTAATGCTATCAGCAACATTAATAATTACCTCCAACTCTCCTTTAGCATTATTTTTAGGAGTATAAAGATTCCCATTGCTTGTTATATAATAAAAATATTTATTATGTACTGATTTCGCCGTCCCTAGTGTTTTTGATTTACTTAAATCATAATTACTAAGAATAGCTTCTACATCCACACAAATAAGAATATCTACAGTTTGATATTTCGAAATCGCTATAGCGTCGCTCATATCTATTCTCCTTCACAATAAAGTGTTAGATTGTTTAACAATCATCTATTATATTAATAATTAAGTTCAAAAAAACCACTGATATAAATCATAGTTTTTAAAAATAAATTATCTATATATTTGCAACAATTATTCAATATATAAATAAACTTCATGTTAATATTGAAATGAGTAATTATTATTTTTAGTATTAAATCACCATTTGCAAACATGAGTAATTCAACATCCTCTCTTAAGTTAATATTATATTTTTGTGATATTTAACTGTAAAATTAATTTTTTATTGTTATTTATAATAAATTAACAATAAAAACATGTAGTAAAAAAAATAAAATACCGAATAATTAATTTAACTATAAATTTCTAGTTTAATAATAAAATGAAAATAAATTTGATATATTTATTAAGTAATATGGCAGTGAAACTTTTAATTTTTATATTAAATGCAATTCTGCCTATCCTTGGCGTAACACGTATATTAATTCGACAAATTAAAATACTAAGTTACATTAGCTGGTTAAATGGTTAAATTACAATTAATCCTCAGAAATAACGATACTCGTTAATGGCGTATGATAGCAATAACCAACCAGCTTATTTAAGTCATCATAGATAGATATATACCATGCATATTGAGTTATACCTGGGCTACGCAGCGTAGATTTTTGATAGTAAATATGTCTTTTTTCATAGATAAAATCGGATAAAGGCGCTTGTGGCAATTCAATAATATCTTCTTCTGGAGGTATTAGCGCTTTTTTAAGCTTAGGGACAACAACATTAGTTAATGTATATACCGTCATTGGTTGAGAAATGCAATCATTAGCATCCTTTTTTTCCATACGATATAAAAACACCTTATGGTTAAATTGAGCAGATATGCTAGAAGATTGCCACCTAACTACATCACCTACCTTACCTGTAACCTTAAGTGAATTTGTAGCGTTTTTCTCGGGAGAATACGCTTGATTCTCAGTGGTAATATAATATAACAAGTTATCATCAATTTTAGTCGGCTTTTTATAATCCTGGCTCAGACTGTCAAACTTATTTAAGATAGATTGCACATCGATACATATTAAAATATCTATACTCTTAGAAAATTCAGCATTATCAGTAGTATTCATAATGTTATCCCTATTATCTTATATTAATTTTGTAGTTTACAAAACGTGAATAAAAGAGCTATGAGAAATATACCCAATTAACTCAAGGTTATAATGTATGCTTATTATAAAAGTCAATCTTTCTCTACCTGATTTCTTACCTTCTGATTCTATACAGGATTGTGTTACAGATTCTACTCCATATTTAAACGGTGTACCGGGTAATTGATTATCATCTTGTTCTGGGTAATTGACCCTTGTTACTTCTTGAGTATATTTTATCGGTGCTATCGCTTTATAGCTATTTTCTTTAGTTTTTTTGTATAAGTTTACTGAATGTATCAACTGTTGAGTTAAAGATATTACTCTCCACCTGATAGTATCGCCAACACCCATTTTTACTATCAATTCACCCGTAGCATTGTCTTTAGGTGTATAAGCATTTTCATTATTAGTAATGTAATGAAAATATTTATTATCTACCATTGTAGAGTTGTCTGGATTTGCTCCCAGTTTATTATAATCATTAATGATACCATCAACATCCACACAAATAAGAACATCTACAGCTTCATTCATTTTTGTACCCCTTCATTGGATTAAGTTGCACTAAGAGTCCTCTATCATTCTAATAATTAACTACTAAACCTGAAATAACTACTGGTATAAATCACAGTTTAGATAAGAAAATTACTTATATATTTATCAGAAGTCTTTTTAGATACAGCCAAATCCCACCGATAATTTATTGTTTTAAAAAAAGAATTTATATCAAACTAATATCATGACGATATTAGTTCATAAACAGATTAGTATTCTTTTAAGATGTCGTTGTTGGTGATATTTAACTTGATCTCAACGAGATTAACCTTATCGATATTTTTTATATTAACAAACTCTACATTATGACCTTCCTTATATTTTACTTATATACCCGTCATCTTTCAAGTTGCCTCTTTGTTGGCTGCACTCACTCACCCCGGTCACATAGTTATCTATGCTCCCGGGGATTCGCTCCCTTGCCGCCGCGATGCATCTTGAAATCCATAGGGTATATATAACAGCAAATTATCATTTATTTTATTGATTCAAAAGTTTGACACTATAATATATTCTTCGATTCATTATCAATATTATAAATTATTTATATAGCATCGAATAAATATTCATTTATCATACACCTCCCCATATAATATTGATGTAGATGCTCGTCTTGTAGCGAAGGTTTGTAAGCTTTTAAAAAATTCTCAGCGTTTAATTTATTCCCTCTGGTATTAAAGATACGCTTTCCTATATCTAATCACAAAGTGTATTTTTTTAGCTAAAGCAGCACCAAAGAAGCAAGCTATATTATTGGAATCAGCCTAAGAATAACAAAATACCGATAACATAAGATGAAACATTATATCTCATCAGCACTCAACTAAAGTGTGGACGATTGTAAAAGGGATCTCTTCTTTAGAAGAAATCCCTTGTGTCATTTAATTTTACTCAATGATTAAATCATCACTATAATAATTAATTAACATAAATTATCAATTGATATTCTTCGACAAGAATTGTGTATCGGGAAGATCTTCATTTAATTCATCATAATCTTTAACTTCATTTTTAAAGGTAACAATCTTATTTTGCCCACTACATTGACTATTAGACATCATATTACAATCATCGGGAATATTCTTTTCTCTTATTCCAAGCCACTCAGAAAATAGAGTCAGAAAATGCAATCCACTTCTTTGTGCCGTTATCTCTTCACGATAAGAATAATTACTGCCAGTAATAAAAAACGGCACCTGAAAACTCTGTTTATTTTCATCATCATGTGTCAGGTTTTCCTGATCGGTTCCTTTATCAACATAAGAAAGCCCATGATCCGAAAAATAAAGCATCGTCCATCTTAAATGATGATTATTAGCCTCAGACGCAATTTCAGAAAGCAATTTATCTGTATTAGATATACTTTTTACATAACAAGAAATTTCTTCCGATTGTAAGAACAGATCATATTTTCCATTCGTTCTGACGCACGCCTGTGGGTGAGATCCCATCAGGTGAATAACAATCAGTTTCTTCTTCTTTTCTGGTATCAATGCTTCTTTAATATAAGGCATCAATTTATCATCAGGCAAATAACGCCGGTCATCAGAACTGCCACTTTTCAGGAAGTGGACGCTATCTGCCTGTTGTCCAATCAACGCAACTGGAGAATCAAAAGCACTCTTCATCCCCTGATTAGATATCCAATAAGTATAAAACCCGGCTTTTTTCGCCAATGTTATGACACTATCATTCAAATTGATCGCATTCTCACCTTTCAGAGCCAGTGAGTTAGTCAAAGATAACTGAGTCGATGCTGCTGATGAGATGTAATTTGTAAATATCTTGCCATTCGCCTTGTCCAGCCACGGCGTATTGTTATAAGGAAAACCATACGCATTCATAAAGTCCTTTCGAACACTTTCACCAATGACCATGATATAGGTTTCATATTTATCCTCTTTTACCACCGGCTGCCAAGAGTCTTTCTGTTTTATTATTTCAGCGAACCTCATTCTTTCTGAATTAACTTCTTTATAGCTCTCAACGACATCACTAAAAAATCTAACTTCGGGTAATCCTGATGCCAATAGATTAAAGTCAGGATTGAAACCGGAATTTATATATCCTTTTACCGGTGACCAGAAAGCTGACAATACAAAAAATAGTGATAAAAATATTGTACTCTTTCTCTTCAGCGTCGCTTTTATCTTAAAAGATAAAATCATTAATATAATAATAGCTGACACCACTAAATAGGTAAAAATAGGCAGCCCGCTGATAAATTCGAACGCTTCATTTTTATTCGTATAAATTAAAGATCCCACTGAATTTATATCGGGATAACCATAATTCAATCCAACAGGAGAATAGATCACGCCAACTAATCCAATCATGAATACAAAAATATAATATATATATTTGTTAAAATTAGATAATAATATCAGAATTGAAAAAGCGCTAAATACATATATAAACTTTAGCTGATATCCAAGGCTTAAATGGGCCAATGAAATAAAACCAAATAAGCATATCAAAGTGAAATTTTCTTGGATTTTTTTACTCAACAGCATACTTACTCGTTTCCTTTAATCTATGCAATAAAACACCAAAAATTCATAACCTTTTCTTATTAATAGGAGTGGTTTTACAATAAGAAAATCCGTGATTAATCAACTACTATCCATGATACAACTTCAAGCAGCACCATTCAGATTGCTACACTGAGCTATTAAACTAACGCATAAAAAAACACCTTACTCATTTATCTGTAATTTAGTTAAGGATTTCCTGAGTCAGGACAGTTATTAATCTTCTATATTTGATTAACGGTATGTAAATAATATGCGTTTTTTTTGTTAATAGCAAAACTTCTGAATATATCGATCCTGCTCGTAATTTTAAACTATACTGAGTAAGTAACTTATGCACGAAGGCATATATCCGAGGAAACTGATAACTAACTGAAAAATAGTTAAAATATCTACCTTAAGCACTGTGTATCTTAAAGAAACATTATCCTCTCAATCGATATTCAGTAAAGAGAAAACGAGTCAGGTCAAGTTATCCGTTGTTAAAAGCTATTATGAACATTAGCCGCTGAAATTGATGACATGGCCCAAGCTTTTCATACAAAGCTAAACATGCTGGCATTCCAGTAAATCCAGCCAGGAAAATCCAATAAAATATTGACAATAGATGGCACACATGGAAAGAATCATCTCAAAACCATTAGGAGGTTAGTGATGAATGAAAAATTCTATCAATTAAAAGTAACGCTCACAGACTCAAAACCCGCTATTTGGCGGCAATTTGTCGTTCCCGCCTCTATTTCATTTGACAGGCTGCATGACGTGATACAGATCATTATGGGATGGCAGGATAGTCATCTACATGAATTTCGTATTGGCAAATTGCGACTAACAGAAATGCCAGAAAGCCCATCTGATGGCAAGGAAGAAGATTTATACCGTCTGGCTGATCTGATTAAACAAAAAGGGCGATCTTTTACCTATCTCTATGATTTTGGTGATGAATGGGAACACGAAATTACTTTAGAAAACAGTGATTATCCGGCAAATGATCTTCCGCTTCCTTTTTATTGTCTGGATGGTGCTCGCGCCTGTCCCTTTGAAGATACCGGCGGGATTGATGGTTATGAAGATTTAATCGCAATACTGAATGATCCTTGCCATGAGGAATATGCAGAAACGCGGCTATGGATAAGCGAATTACTTGATTTGGATGAAGATGAACATTTCGACTTCGAGCAATTTCCCATTAACAATATTAATGCTTTCTTGGCGCTCTATTATCGCTGGTCACGAGATCGTTACCATCTCTTGTGGGATTGGGAGTGAATTTAACAAAGAGACAAATCTATCATCATTGGGAAAAGTTTCAGATGAGTCACTATGACAAACATCGTGACTTGATTTGAATTAATTTTTCCCATGGAATTAGATGATACTTAACTCAGTATCGAGTGCAGTTTCTGCGGTATTTTCAGATTAGCCCTATCAAGCTGCACTGGTATTTAACACCATTATCATCACTCATTTGATATTAAATACAGTAACTATCACAGCAGGTATTACTATTGCCGGCGATTCTTATCAATCAATAGGAAATACAAACCGCATGCAAAAACGAAGCATGCATATAAGATTCTCTTCTTTCACCACTCCTTTCCGGCTGCATTAACAAAGTTATTAAAACAACGACTAAATAGATAATGCCATTAATCATCATAACAGATTGTAATAAAAATATTTTTTAACTAAAGATTAATATAATGACTTCGAGATAGCTTGATTTTATATTGAATTTATAACACTTTCTTACAAATTTATATTTTTGTAAATTTGAAAAAAACGCTTGCTATCTGATGAATGTTTAATTACTAATTAACCTCCATCATATGGACTATATTTAAAAAAATTACCTCCCTGTTCCCCTTATTCCTGGGGATTAACTGATCAGGATTGATTTCTGTCTTCCTGTCATCAACTCGCCATTATTCACGCGATAAGCGCTGTTTTTATCGGTGATGATGGGATTTTTACTACATTATTTCTTTAACAAAAGAATTGATTATTTCAACTCTGGGCAAAATATGAAACCCCTGTGGGGCCACACTAATCGTCTCACAAACATATTTCCAGATAAAAAACTTATAGCTGTCATTCCGCACCTCATTCCTGATTTAAAAACAGTGTGATCTTACGCATACTTTATATCTTTAATAGCGCCAATGAGATTGACGGCGATCGCGCGTTTTGAGCTATTACTTTTATTTGCCGGAAAGTGACTATGTCCATACCTGAGCCTGTCATTAAACGTCTTGATCACCTGGGTTTGTTGGTCCTGTTCATAAACCCGCTTTCCGGATCAGTGGGACTAACCTTCGTCTTTCTCTGCCGTTTCTTTAGGGCTGGCTTCAGGCTTTTTTTCCGGCTGCCGCCCGGTCTTCAGTGACGGCTTTATCCAGTGCGTCAAAATAGGCACCGGGGGGAACCGGCCGCATGACATTCTCCGATTTATGCGGATTGGCGCTGGCTTTCAGGTGGGTGCTGTCGGTATAGAGTACGCGTCCGCCTACGAATCCTTTGGCCATCGCCTGTTCAACAATGTGGTCAAAAATCTGCTGGAAGACCGCAGTATGATTGAAACGACGGCGGCGGTTCTGACTCAGGGTTAAGGCATCAGGGACCTTCTCTGTCAGTCCGAGGCGCAGAAACCAGCGGTAAGCCACATTAACCTGAATTTCCTGTACCAGACGGCGTTCACTGGGGACGCCAAACAAGTAGCCGAGTAACATCATTTTAATCAGCATGACCGGATCGATAGCAGGACGGCCATTATTGTGGCAATACAATGGGGCGACTCATTCGCGGATAAATTCGAAATCAATGGCGGCATCGATTTGACGGACCAAATGATTTTTAGGAACCAGTTCGTCAAGCGAGAGCGTTTCTGGCGGGAAAGTCTGGAGAGGGGGTGTTCTTAGCATGGCGGCAAGCTCCGTTGAATGAACGGAACTTAATTAAAACAAAGTGCCGGATAAAAAACCAGCACTTTGTCAACAATCTGAAAGCCCAAAGGGCTGTCCCCGTAAAAACGGGGAACATTTCTACTTCAACTATCATCATGAAACCTGAATCTGGTTTATCCCCATCAATTCAAGGAACTCTGACCTTTTACGTCAATTATCTTTCCGGATGACGGTTGATCCCCGTAGATTACAGGGATCAAATTGCAACAGATGGAGATAGTTCTGTATTTAGCGGTTTACCCCCGTAGAAACGGGGAACAAGTCCATCTCTGCCAGCTCAAACGCTAACTGTTCGGTTTATCCCCGTAAGTACAGGGAACACGCTTCCAAATCCAAAACACAACAGTATCAGTTCGGTTCACCCCCGTGGACACAAGGAACACCAATTACTACCGACTCTATCACTGTTACTGTCCGGTTTATCCCCAGAGAGATAGGGAACACCAAGGAAGCCAATGATCAGTGTCATTTTCGTACGGTTTATCCCCGTGAGTACAATACAGGGAACTCATCCTTAGCTATATAACTATTTGGAGCACTGCTAGGTCCATCCCCGTAAGTACAGGGAACATTTAGTGAACATAGTAAAGCATCACTCATGCCGCGGTTTATCCCCGCAAATACAGGGAACACTTAAATTCTCTCTTTGACGAGATTTATCGAGTTTGGTTTACCCCGGTAATGACCAGGAACACTCACTAACACGATATCCTACCACTAATTATAGCGGTTTATCCCATTAAACACAGGAAACATATTTTTCCCTGTGCAAATGTATACCAAAATTCGGGTTTATCCCCACAGAGGTGAGGAACACGGTAATTATTTTATCAATATTTCCGAGAGTAACGACCACGCCTTACTCTACAGGATGATATTAGTTAGCAATATCACTTTTTACCATGCTTTTGAAACATAACACGAACGCCTAACAACAGCGAATTTGCTACCTTTAACATCAATATCCTCATACAACAAAGAATATTGCATTACGATCTTCAACAAAAATAAATTTAAATGACATCAATGCCATTATACTGTTCTGATTAACATCAATCCACATCCCATCGCTTTAGCACGACCAAAGCCTTTTGCATACTGTTCCAAATATAGCTCACCGTTGGTAATCGTCAGAAGCCCTTGAAAATCAACACTGGAAAATTGTATTTTTTGCCCCTGCTTTTTTACACTTCGATGCTGAGTATAACCTTCAATATCCAGTAAATCGTCAAACTGAATACCCCACTGCTGCATACGACGATGATTTAACAGCCAATTACGGGCAGCATTCTCCATCATAACTTTTATTTTCCCCTGTTCCGTTTCACCTTGCTGTTTTGCCTGAAACTTAGCATGCATCAAGACATCATGACGCTGACGTTTTCCAGAAGGATCAGTAATACAGATTGTTGGATTAACGCGTAATTTGAAAGCTAAACGCTGCCCCTCCTTCAATTGAGGATAAAATGCTTTCGTTTCCACCTCAAACAATGGTGACTGAGTTTGAGGTGAGGTTTTAGATAAAACATAGAATACAGGTAATCCCATTATTCCGATCTCTTCCCGAAATAGAAATTGCCGTTTTTCGTCTGCTGAAAACAATTTCCATAACAATTGATGAGAAGTATAAACGCCATTTGCACCCAATTTTGCTAATATATTTGCTGTTTGACTCGATTGCCGAAGCACAATTTTAGACAAATACATCAACACCCTCCTCGATAGAAAGTTGATACATAGTACGTTGCCGGAATTGCCAACGCCCTCGGTTAATCGGCTCATCCCAAGGATGGCTGATTAAGATATTTGAAGAGATAATTTCATCTTTATTTCCCTCCCAAAAATAAGTCACAATACCGTTTGCGCCTAGCCACAACTTATCTTCGCTATCAGAATGAATCAACGGTGGAAAAGAGATATCCAATGCCATTTTTAATGCCGATGACGTAATGAGTTTAGGGCTGAGAGGCAAAGCAAGCGGGCAAGATTTACGTCCAAGATGCAAGATAAATACGGGTTTAAGTAAAGCATCCCGGAATTGTTCAAGCGTAAAACAAGCGTGTTCAGTTAATGTAATAGCAACGATCCAAATACCATCACAACGATAATCACGATTAGACAGGATGGTATTAAGTTTATCTGACCTTAATTCACTTTTACGGTTCTGATGAACCACATTATTATTGTGCGTCGGCACCTGTGTCGTATGATAATCACGCATTAAAGAGCTAGGAACTGTCTGCTTAATTGCAATTAACACACTTTTTTGTAATTTTGCTAATTCAGACTCATTATCTCGTCGAATACCTAACGCTGCTCCTAATAACCCCAAAATCGCAGAGCGACCAGGATACAATTCCGTTGGCCTCTCCCCCCCAACCGCAGGTTGTCCCCAACTTGCCATCGGGCCATATAATCGGAAGACTAAATATGCTTTCATTCTGCCCCCATTACTGTGCAACAAATTCAAGCAGCTCGGTCAAAGTTCCTTCCCCTGTGAATGTGTTGAATTTATAGCGGGCATCGGCACAAATACCGTAAACCAGATCAATATTGCGCATTTGGCTTTCTAATGCATCAATTGCCGATGAACCTTGGTCGCTGTCGTTAATGGGCTTTAAAAATGCAACAGATAAAGAACGAGGTTGTTGTTCGCCTTTCTCAGCGAGAGCAAAACTGGCATAAGCACGAGAAGCAAAACTATTTTGTTTACCCGTAGGCGATATTTTCACAGCGGCTTCTGTTAATGCTTTAATCGCTTTATTAGCAAGGGCTTCATCACCATCCAAATTTTTTATTAATTGCGTTTTATTAATGCAGATATAACTGTAAAACAGCGCGGCGGCAAAACCCAATTCCCCTATATGGGCCGACCCCGTATCTTCCTTACCATCATTTAAATCATCCACCGCTGTAAAATAATCATCTTCAATAACCACACTATGTACACTAATAGCATGAGCGACCTGACAGGCAGCCTCGACGTTAAATGCCGGACTTGAAGCTAACATCCGACCAAACAAAGCAATATCCACCGCGGTTTGCTTAGTTTTTAATAAATTAAGCTCTTCAGCCGTTGGTGTCCGGTTTTCTTCCGTCAGCACCGCAATCAACGACATGACAGATTGTTGCTCTTCCGGGCTGATATGTGCCAATTGTTCAATTTCTAAAGCATCTTTTTTCGTTTTTCCAAAAACACCAGCAATAGTCGTAGCCAATGCTCTAGCAGATTTTTCGTTCACGCCAGCATTGATCAACGTTTCAAACACCTTGATACCAAGTCGCTTGGTGCGAATACCCATATTCTCTGATAGCACCTGTTCAAACAATTCAGAAGTACGCCAGTGACGTTTTAAACTTTGAGAACTCACGCGTAAACGTTCAAAACCGCCCATTTTCGCTGTCTTAGGCCGGCCTAAATCATCACGATTCAGATTAGATGGCGCATAGGAAGTTAATAGGTGTAATTGAATAAACTGACTCATAATAATCATCCTAAACTCAATTAATAAAAATCCGATAAATCAACTGATTTACCACTAGCAGCACGGTAATAATCCATAACCCACCTCACTTTGATACGCCTATCCGCCTTACATGGCTGTAATTGTCCATATTCAGCAAACCACTCCTCAATATCCCGCGCTAAAGCCAAAACAGAAATATTGCCTTTGATTTGCTGCAAAACCCGACGTAATCGACGTAATAATTCATTCGGTGTTTTAGCATTTTGTAATTGTGAAAATCTTAATTCACTGACCACCGGTTTATTTCCTCCTCCTTTCTTACCCGCCGCTACCGCCAATTTGATATCACTGTTGTTTTTAACATAAACTAATGCCACCGCCATCGTGGCCCAATATTCCAATTTTGCCGGATTATCTGATAAGCTAATTTCATCAGGTAAGCTGAGCCATAAAGCCCGAAAGCCTTCAGTTAACATGGCCATCTCAACACTTTCACAGCGTTTTAACTGGGCTCTATAAGTAGAAGGCGCTGGAATAATACCTTTCTCTTTTAGCTGTTTTGGTGACATAAACATACTTTGCCACCAATGCAATAATATGATTTCACTCTTACTGTCCATTACACCTCCTCTTTCCCGGAGTGAATATGATGATTAGTGATAAATGTTTTGATCTCTTTTAACGCTTTTTGTCCATATAACCCGATAATTAACTGCTGACGCGCTTTCATACGTTTCGCCATTGAACGCTCATTACCTAATTCAGATAAAGCAACATATTCATCAAATAAATCTCTACAGAGATAACGCAAGGTATTGAGCCAATGTTTGGCCTGTTCTGGTGTCAGAAACGGCACATCGGAATTTGCATTATTGATAAGTTGATGCACCACAGAAAAGAATAGGGATTCACTTTGTTGCCAAAAAGTCAGGTCAATAAAGGAAGTGTCTCCTTTCACATCAATGGGCTTTTCAAACCAAGCCGCTTTTATTTGATTCCGGCATAGCCAAATCATATTGATTGCCAGTTTTTGCAGCTCTTTGACTTGATATAGAATCTTTTCCTGTTGTTCAAGTAAGACAAAAAACAACGGCACAGTGACAGAATACCAACAACGTGCTTTCATATTATCCATATCGTAGCCAAATACCCACAGACAAGGCATTGCCCTTCGGAGTTCAGCAAAATGACCACATAAAGAATAAAAATGACTCACAACCGGCGCACAACGCTGTCCTCTCTCATGGCTGGTAAATACTAAAGCATCCCAAATTTTATATGTCACCCCTCCCGGTTGGCCTTTAATAGATAAGGGTTGTGTTGGTTTTTTAGTATCCCATTTATAGGGCGTTAACGGATGGGTCCAATTACCGGTATAATTGCCGCCATAGTTTTGTGTCCGATATTCAGAGACAGTGAACTCAGAATATTTACCTGAAATTTTGCAAATATTCTCACCCTTTTCCACTACAAGACGTATACGTCTCGGCATTGCCCAATACATATGTAAGGGATGTACATCCGTAGCATGAATTTCTGTCCCTTCATTAACACTCACTTTTGTTGGCGCTAACCAAGGAAAAACCTGAGCACTGGTTAAATCAGGTTCCGAATAATGCCATTCACTTCGACTAATAACGTTTAACCACAGTTTTTGCCATAATGTGGCATCCGTTTGTTGCGGCACCACTAACGTGGTTAATGGTCCCCCACCTCGTAATCCTACTCGATGTCCCACCCCTCCTGACGGTGCATTAATTTGTAAGGTAAACAGTGCCAAAGTTGCCATTTCAAGAGACATCACATCTCCGATGCCACGTTTAATGAAATGATCCGTATTAAGTCTTAAACCATTCGCTCCCGGTGCTTCAATTAACAATCCAGCTACAGTGGTTGATTTTACTGTTTGCAGCGGATCGAAATCCTGCATAAAAAGAGGCCCTATACCGGTAACATTAAAAGCATGTATCACTTTATTAAAAGTTTGTTGTAATACCTTCTTATCAGGTGATGTTTCATACAGAGCATGCCATTGATATTTATCTTCCGGCGCAAAAACGGTTTGTAATAAACCAATGGCAAATTGGCAAGCTGCTCCTTGAAAATCAGCTCGCGGTAAAGCAAAGTCCATAACATCATGATCACATATCGCATTAATGGGCAGTACTTTTTCACTGCCATCACGTAACCGAAAGGGCAACCACGGGTCCTGAACTAAGTTCATAACACCTCCTGCTTTTATCTTTCACAAAAACCTATTGTTGAAGAATAAGTAAAATTCGGATCTTGATCTGGCAACCAAGGTTGCAAATATCTAATTTGGTAATATCTCTGCTGCAATGCATTGAGAGCAGGTATTAATTCTGTTGGAATTGGGGCTAATTTATCCGCATACTTATTTCTGGATAATTTAATCGTACTCAGTGACACTGAAAATTCGTCTGAATTTACCCAAGGTACAAGTTGTCCTGAATCACCTTTTTTCAGTAATAATACCTCAACGGTTTCAATATCACTGTAGCGAGCATTAATATCTGAATCATCCTCATACCAATTATCAGCACTTCGATCACAATAACCATATAATTGCCACTGTAACCAATAAGACTTAGCTTTAGCTGCCTGACTTCGCTCCTCATCAATTAATTCATTCTCTTGATGTTTCAACACTTCAAGCGTTTGCTCATAAGCATGACCATAAACCGCGTCAATTAATTGACGCGTTTCCGCAGGCATACGTATAGCACCCAGTTTTCTCAACACGCGCATGGTTAACCACAAACGCGCAGGCGAGCGATAAACATATTGTGTGTTACGAAAATTATGGCTTAGCCAATCTGATCCAGGTTGCTCCCTCCATTCAGGCGCATAGATACACAATATTGGTGCAGGGCGTGAATCTTTAATACCCCACCGATAAATACCATCACTATCGCGAGTATGGCGATGCAAACGCCCAGCTCGCTGAATGAGATCATCAATAGGACAAATATCTGAAATCATGACATCGGCATCAGTATCTAAACTCTCCTGGAATATCTGTGTGGTAATTAATGCTTTGCCCCGCCGCAATTCACCATGACTATTTTTATCAAAAATAGTCAATACACGATCTTCAATCTCTTTTCGGTGTTGCAATATAAACTGGCTATGAAATAACAGACAACGCTCAGGTTCAGTAAGTAAACTTCGCAGTGTCTGATAAGCCTCAATAGCATCATCTACTGTATTTCGTATCCAAACAACACATTGCCCTTGTACAATGGCGGCTAATACCTTTTCAACACAACTGCCAAAGCTATTTAAGAAATCAACTTTGACTTCCCGGCTAACATCTTTTCGGCTTGATAACGGTTGTTCAATAACGGGCAATGTGGCATTTAAACTTATTTTGGTTGCTAAAGGAAAATCGGTTTTTTGCAATAATTGAGAACTCAATCCGCCAACATTTAGCCAAATATCCGTTAAACGTTGACGCTGTTTAAAGGTCAATGTTGCTGTCAATAAAACAGCTGAACCACCCTGATAAAGATGCAGCGCTAATAAATTTTCCAGTAAATTAAACATAAATTCATCAGCCGCATGAACCTCATCAACGATTAATACTTTACGATTAAGCCCAAATAATCTTAATGATTGATAGCGCCTTGGTAATACAGCCAATAAAGCCTGATCAATCGCTCCGATTCCGGCAGGCGCTAACAACGCCTGCTTACGTGGGTCAGCTAGCCATTGATTACACTGCGCTGAAGCAGCGATATCTGTTTTACCATCGTTTCTATCTGGGTGACCTAACGCTAAAACGGGTTCACGAAATTGATTATTCATCCCCCACGTACCATGAGCTAAAACGATATTTGGTTTACCGTCATCCTCTATCGAGAACATTTGCTGGTAATGTTTAGCAATCCGGCTAAATATTGCATTAGAAGACGCCATTGTAGGCAAACCGAAATAAAAACCATCAGCGGCTTTTGCCTGCATCAAACGGTGTGTAAGAGCAAGAGCCGCTTCTGTTTTACCAGCTCCAGTAACATCTTCTAAAATAAACAACTGAGGAGAATCATCTACAGGTATTGATTCGGCCCACTGTTGCAATGGTGTTGCAGCAAAACCGTAATATTTCTGAATGGAAATAAACGGTTTGATTACCGGCGTTCTACCTAAATTTATCGCCATAACCGCTTTTTTTGCCATTGCTTGAGCATGTTTCCAATAATCTGTTAACGGCATAGGTTTAGATTGATAAGTAAAATAATGGCTATCAGAACCAATCCAATCCGCCAATATTGCAATACCAGCAAACTGCCAACTCACTTGTTCTAATTGCCGTCGCCACTCTTTGGATTGTAATTTTTCAATGGGAAACTCAGGTTGAAATAATTCAACCAAATGATGTGCAAAGAGTTTGGCAGCATTAAAATTATGAGGTTCAGTAAAATGTTTAATCGCTTTATAGCCTGTTTTCTCAATTGGCCGGCCGTGATGCCCTAATACACAATCAATGAATACCATTAAGGTATCAAACATCTCTCGCTGTTCTCTTTGTTCAGCGCCTTCAATATTAACAAGTCTATTAAGTAACCCCGTTTTGATATTTTCCCAGAAATACAATCCTATACGATCATGACAAAAATAACGGCCATCATACTCTTTAGGGCAATCTGGTCGATGCAGACCTACTGCCAAACCGGGAAGTAATTTTTGAAAAGCAGATGCAAATTTACCAATATCGTGCAAAGCCAATATAAAAGAGACCATGCTTCGTAACTGCTGTGTAGATAACGCTAAAAAGTTAGCAAGATCTCTAGTTAGCGACCTTTCTAAAGAGAGCAACTGCATTCCTACCGCAGCAACATCTAAACAATGGTAAGGAAGTAGATGATAATCTGCACTATCAATCTCTAAGACTCGCTTCGCCTTACCCCAGTATTGAAAATAAATCGGCATTTCCATCTAAAATCCTTACTTAAACATCTCTTTTACCTATTTTTAGAACATAATGCGAAAATTTAGATCAGAAAAATACTAGTTTCTGTTTTTTTAGGATAATTCTGTATAAAAACTCACTACCTAAACAGATGAATTTTTGTCCTACTTCTGAGCATAAGCCAGAATTAAAGTGACATCGTAGTGCAAGGCGCAGTTTGACTGGGTAGCCAACCTATATTCATCTATCTGATAAATAAAGATAATTATATTTTAAGGTATGTACCCGTTTTACCAAAGGTTCATTTACACTGATAACCCTGCGTATATGATGTCAGGCTAAGGTGAGATGAAAGTACTGATGGGTGTTTAGCGATGTCAATTACAATTATTCCACAAATCGCTTTTAATCCTTATCTGTATAAATTTAAGCTCTGATGCGACGGCATAACAAAAGAGCTAATTAATAGCTTATCTAAGATAATGATGTAATTAATCCAGAAATTTTTTATGACCATGCGGCAATTCAATAGCGTGAATACAAAGACTATCGGTGTTTTCGCTTCCATTTTTCAAATTGTGGAGGTCGGAGGCCATACCTTGCCAACACACCTTCATATAATCGCCGTAGTTCTTCAATAACCAATGCCTTTAACGTGTCACGCTCAGATTGGCTTAATTCATCGGAAATTAATTTATCTATAACGTCAATTGAATCCGTCTCCGGCGTGGCAACTACCCGATAAACGATCTGCTTAATCACATTTCGATATTGTAATCTTAACGGATCTGGTGTGGTGATTCCCTGCGTGACAGCCAAATATTCTCGGGCAGAACGCTCATAAGCCCATAGATAAAGATCCCGTAGTAATTCAACTCAGGTCATTTCATAAATACCAAGCATTGCACGGCTATATGCCTCTTCCGGTATATCGACAAAAGTTAACGGACATAGATTTGAACGAATCAACGGAAAATTAGCTGCCAGGCGGGAAGTTCGCTTATTTACATCAGCAATAAGGCTGTAAATACGGTAAGTGGATCATCCCCAGTAAGAATACTGGCACGATTATGGTGCAATTCAGATAATCGCGCCACTTTTATGCCATCAATATGGCGCGATTAATGTGGGCAATACATCTGACTGTAGCGTTAAACCTGTTTAGCTGAAAACAGGACAAATGAACATGACGGCAGTAATCTTATTTACGGAGTAAGATTGCACCAACTATATCCAGCAAACTTTCAATAGCGCCGCTACGTAAGAAACGTTGCGTCTTAGGTATGACATGTACTTTTTCACTTACAGGAAGAACCTCAACACCCTCACCTAAAAATACCGGAATCGTGGTTAAGAATATTTGTTGTAATTCACCAGCCTCAGCAAAATATGCAGCGGTTTTACCTCCCCCAACTAACCAGACATCTTTACCATTAGCCTCTTTCTTCGCTCTGGCAGCAATAGCTCTTACTGTTTCATTGGTTATGGTGATATTCAACCCTTCAGGCGTTGACAGCGCCCTATGAGAAAGAATAAAGGCGGGAACATTTTTGTATGGCCAATCATCCGGTGAATTTGTCATTATCCATTCGTATGTTTTTGCTCCCATAATCACAGCACCAATACCTCGATAAAAATCATCATAAGGTGTTGCATCATCCCCAAGCATAAACTCATACAACCAATCCAGTTCATTGTTTTTATTAGCAATATAACCATCTATTGTCGCAGCGACGTAATAAATTAATTTCGGCATTATTACCTTCCTATTAAACACGATGTTAAAACGCTATACACCCGGATTGATGATATACCCGTTATCTTTCAAGTTGTTGGCTGCACTCACTCACCCCGGTCACATCGTTATCTATGCTCCCGGGGATTCGCTCCCTTGCCGTCGCGATGCATCTTGAAATCCATAGGGTATATACCCTTCATCCTTCAAATTGCTGCTTTGTTGGCTGCTTTCACTTACCCCAGTCACATAGTTATCTATGCTCCTGGGGATGCGTTCACTTGCCGCCGCGCTGCAACTTGAAATCCATAGGGTATAGTTAAAATATTTTCAAACTTCCGTCAAAAGATAACGCGTATTTTCTAAGAAATTATACTTTATAAGATATATATTACCACACATATTCACTTCCGTTACTTCATATTTTCTCCAACACAATACATGAAAAAGTAAAACACTAAAACATTGCTTCCATACCCTAAAACCTAAATTCCATCATTCAATATCACTTAGTTACAGATATGAAAAACCCAAGAAATTAAAATAAAAAGTAAAACAAACAACTTAGCCAATAAAATAAGACCAGATACAAAAAGATAATATCTATTAGCACTTTAACACTTGATGATGAAACATAGCTCATCCATAAAAGCTAACTTTCATCATCTATAATATTGTTATAGAAGCGATATTCAGGAACTTTAGCTTCATTAATCGTGCCAATTCTTACTGGCAAATGACCATGCGAATGACATAATAATTTTATATAATTCCAATACTCCCTCTCTGTTTCTATATGCTCTATCAGTGGATCAAAAGCACTATCATAAAATTCAACATTTAATTCTCCATCATCATTACCTCCATTAATATTTCTACTATTATTTTCTTGTTGATTAATACACCCTTTATTATCCTTTTCGTGATTCATATTTCCGCGATCTATAATTTCTAACATCTCCTTTATCATCTCTAAGCTATGGCAAGCTGTTTGTGGTGAATTGTAGAATAAACCATCATTAAAAATAGCTTCCATCAATTCATAAAACGCAAACGAGGTTGTTCCCTGTATATATTTGATATTTCTATTATCATATATACCAAAACATTTATTATTCAAAATATCCGTATTATTATCATCATAGCCAATTAATATTTGTCTGTCACTGGCAATAACTGGGATATTTTTAATTTCATGGATATATTCACTGATACTGTAATGTTCTTTATCGCCTTTTCTATAACCCGATGCCATACAAACTGATTCAATATTAAAATATTTTGTTGGCGTATGTTCACGATTAAAATATTCAGACAGTTTTTCATTATCTTTCATATCTTTTCGCTGATATACCCGATGAACCGATGTGATTCTTTGAATACTGATCCAATCAAATATCGGTTCTTCTTGCGAAGGCTTTCTAATCTCTGCAATATAAGCAGCAATATCAATTTCCAACCAAGTGCTTAGCATAGCCTGCCACGGTTCTATCGCGAGAAATATATTTGATATTGTCACTCCTTTTTCTATTAGGACCTTATTTCTGAAATATTTCAGGAAAAATAACGGATCATTTTTCCCTAACTGTTCCTGGACTGATAACATCGGTACAGCTATTGTCGTATCGTAATCTGAACGAAATCTCAGAATCGAATCAATACAAATAATTAAAGTACCTTCCATCTTATCCCTCGTTCATTTAAGCTTTTAATATATTAACCACTGTAATGATCGTATATATAATCATCTATTATAGCTATATATCTGAATTTTGCTATTTTTGAACGTCAAATTTATTATTCCAACCTCCTACATTACATCAATATTAAAAGATAATTACATGATATATTAGGCACTCATCAATAACTCCAACATCATATTACCTTACCCCTAAATCTAAAATGATTTAAAATTTTCCCTTGTGAAAATATTTTTAATATTAAATTCAATTTGAAACTATTAAAAAAATAACAATTCAGATATTCTCAATACCTTAAACACTCTACTAACAGTAAAACTCAATAGAGGATGAACAAGAGATCAAATCAATTAGGCCATAAATAAGAATCAGTTTCTCCATTGATTTAACCTTAAAATATACGTTATTAACGCCTTAATCATCATCTTAATTGCCTTGAAGTACTACTCATATTCTATAGCACTATAAAGGAATGTTTAGTTTAAATTCTCGATCTCTGTTTAAGGCACTTATAATTTATCCCTGTCAATCACAATCAAAACTACAAATTAATTCATTAATTTGCTTTATAGTAAATAAAAATGCATTTGATCAGCCGCTTCGCATCCACTATTTATTGGTAACGGAAAGTTATTGGTAACGGAAAGCAATTACCTGTAACATACAAAAATGATAATGATTTGCATTTACATTGATAGCATAACATGAAAATGACCGTTAATGTTTCTGACACTCAACAGATCCAGTGCATGTACATCCACAATCATGATTGGCTATTTCGTTGGCTTAAGCATCGTCTTAACTGCGATGAAACTGCCGCAGACCTGACCCAAGATACTTTTGTTAAGTTACTTCGTTCACCTTTACCACAACCACTCAATGAACCTCGTGCCTACATCGTCACTATTGCCAAGGGGTTGATGGTTAACTGGTATCGCCGCCGCTCACTTGAACAATCTTATCTGGACTTACTCGTCAGTCTGCCTGAACCGCTTATTCCCGCACCAGAGCAAAAACTTATCATCCTCGAAACACTTCAGGAAATTGACATTATGCTTAGTCAACTCCCCGCGCCAGTGCAAACTGTCTTTTTACTTTCCCAGATAGAAGGGATGAAGTATGAAGATATTGCAAATCAGATGAATATTTCGCTGTCCACAGTAAAACGTTATATGAAACAAGGCTTTTATCAATGTCTGATAGCGATGGCATAAGAGGGATTGGTATGGCTTCCACCGACACATCTTCTTCATCAAGTACACCTTCTGAAACGATACTTGCCGAAGCCGCAGAATGGTTGACCGTTTTGCATGATAGTCATGCCAGCGAAGCTGATCGGAATGCCTGCGCTGCCTGGTGTGCACAAAGTCCAGAACATGCTCAAGCCTGGGAACGGGCACAATGTCTGTTAGCACGGTTACACCATTTACCACCGCATATCGCCTCACCTCTGTTAAACAACAAACAGCCCCTTTCTCGTCGAGAAGCCATCAGAAAGCTTACACTCATGTTGTTAATACCGGCTGGCGCATCATCGCTCTTCTGGCACTCTGAGCAATTTCAGCTTCTCACCGGCGATTATCACACTGCAACCGGGCAAATTCAGTGCTGGTCATTACCGGATAACAGTCAAGTGACTTTAAATACTCAAAGCTCAACAGATGTTCATTATGACGATACCCAACGGCTTATTGGTCTAAAGCTAGGGGAAATCTATATCGAAACTTATAAAGATAGTCGCTATCCGGCTCGCCCATTTAAGGTACAAACTAAGCAAGGCGTTATTGTGGCATTGGGCACAAAATTCAGCGTCCGCCAACAAGCCTCACACACTCAGGTGGAAATAGTAGAAGGAGCGGTTCGCATTACGCCAGATAACGGTTTGCCACACATATTGCATGCCGGAGAGGCAACTCATTTCACTCAATTTGCCGTTGCCCCACAACATCCCCGTTCAACAGCATCCCTAAGCTGGTTACAGGGCATGATGGTAGCTGATAACTTGCCGCTGGCAGCAGTGGTTACTGAGCTGAATCGCTATCGTTCCGGTGTCATCCGTTGTGATGATGCAGTCGCTAATCTGCGGGTTTCTGGTGCTTTTCCCATACGGGATACGGATCTGGCGCTGCATATGCTATTACAAACTTATCCGCTCTCAATGCGCAGCCTGACCCGCTATTGGATTATCCTCTACTCACCTCACCCAGTTAATAAAAATAATCATTTTTACTGACACTTTTTTCAATCTCATACGGCATAGAAATAAAAGAAGTTTAAAAAGTTATGGAGAACTTACTATGTCATATCAAGAATTTACTATGCCATATCATGTTGACTGCCGAGATTCACAACCACGTTGGCAGAAAAAGTCTTTAGCCACACTGTTATTGCCATTAATACTGCTACCGGCACGCCCCCTTTACGCTACCACACCAGCAGATACACTCTATTCTGTTCATATTCCGCCAGGTTCATTAGGTAATTCTTTGTCCCACTTTGCGGCGCAAACCGGTACGGCGCTCTCTTTCGATCCAAATTTAACCAACGGGCTAACAGCACCGTCATTAAACGGCAGTTTCAGTGCTCATCAAGGTTTAGTACAACTGCTCACAGGCAGCCATTTACAACTGTCCCAACATACCGATGGCAGTTATACGCTGGTAAAAATGACAAAGAATATGACCAACAAGGGTGTAATCGTACTAAACCCCCTTACGGTAGCAGGCAATCGCGGGTATTCAGGTAATGAACCATTGCGATTCGACAGTACTACCATCAAAGGCAAAGATATTGAAAAATTCGGCGTGATCCACCCCGTTGATATTTTCAAAACAACACCGGGGGTATTATCCGGCGAAGCACGCAGTTCAGGCAGCCTGGATGTGAATATCCGGGGCTTGCAAGGACAAGGCCGAGTCCTAACTACCGTTGATGGTGCATCTAACCAGACCGCGCTATACCGCGGCTATCAAGGTGTCTCCAACCGTTCCTTTATTGATCCCGATTTCATCGGCCGGGTAGATATTAGTAAAGGCCCGACAGGAAAAGGCGGTATGGGTGCCATTGGGGGAACGGTGGAGATAAAAACCATTGAAGCCAGTGATATCCTCCTCGATGGACAAAAGGTAGGAGTGCGCCTGAAAGGAAGTCTGTTGAACAACCACTCCAATCCTGACGATTATCAACGCAATGATTGGGCTTCCCCATCAAAAACCTCTCTTTTCGACGCAAAGAATCGCAACGGGAGTATTGTTTTCGCGATAGCCGAACCTTCCTATGAATTGCTGTTTGGCGCTTCTCAGCGCAAGCGAGGTAATTACCACTCTGGCAAACACGGACCGGGTGCTAAGGAACGTGGCATGCCAGGCTATTTGTGTGAGAGTGATCCACAAGATTGCCGCATTCCACAATTCAGTGAACAAATAGCCGGTTATTCGCTGTACGCAATGGGAGATGCCGTACCTAACACTTCTGAAGATAGCCAGTCATTACTGGGTAAAGGAAAAGTTCGTTTTGGCGATGGACATGAAATCTCCGCTATCATTAGCCATTACCAAAATCTCTACGGAGAATCCTATGTCGCGGATATGGCAAACCTAAGCCAAACATTTATGATCTTGGAACAGGGGCCACTGACACGACTCAACATGAACAGACACAACCTCAACTATAAATGGGAACCTGCGTCAAATCCCTGGATTAATTTGGATATCGGAGTATGGCAAACACGGGTTAACGATCGCCCTCGAACCGCAAATAATACCCTCGGTGATAAAAAATTCATGCGTACAGTAGGGATGAATTTGAGTAACACCTCATTATTTGAGCTTTCAATGCAAGATATTGAGTTAAACTACGGCACCAGCTTTATTCGTGAACGCACAGGCCCAAGCGCAGGTAAATGGAAATATGCCGTTAATCGGGAAGGAGAGCGTAAAGAAGGCCGTTTTTTCCTAAACGGGAACTATATGCTTGCCGACCGTCTGACCCTAATGGGCGGATGGGATTTTAAATCCTACCAGATCGAAGATGACAGTCCAGCTCGTCCGGGTAGCTCTTGGTTACCACAGCTCACCTCTGGGAAAATAAACAACAAGCGAGATCACGCTCACGGCTATTGGGTAGGCACTAAGCTTGAACTTAATCATGAAACAGCATTACATGCCAAATATACCTATGCCCCACGTTTTCCATCAATGGTTGAAGGTATTCGTGGCTATATGATGAGTGTTGACGACCATATAAAACCTGAAATTTCAAAAAATATCGAAGTCGGGCTGACATCACGCTTCCAGAATGTTATTGCTCAAAATGATAGCTTCGATATCGCAATGTCCTACTTTGATAATCGGATAAAGGACTATATCAGCCGCTCATGGATGGATGATTACTGGAGTATGTACATCAGTAATATTAAAGAAGCAAAATTTGCCGGATTGGAATTGGCGAGTGTTTACCATGGTGATCACTTTGATGCGCGTTTATCGATGAATTACTACACAAAAGTCAAATTCTGTACGGAAAATGACGGGTGCATCGCACGTAGCCTCCCTTCAGATTATGCGACTAATCACATTCCTCCTAAATATGCGGTATCACTCGATCTGACACAGCGATTCTTAAATGACAATGTATCTGCCAACGCCAGAATTTCCCATTATGGTCAACGATCTGTGCCAGCAGGAAAACCAGGACGCGGTTCTGCTCCTCTGTTGGCGCCCATTATCTGGCGGCCTGCAACTGTGGCCGATATCTCTCTGACTGCTCGCATAAATAAGCATGTCGAATTTGAGTTTGGTGTGGATAATGTGTTCGACAAATATTATATCCAGCCTCTTAGCCTCGGTTATATCCCTTCACCGGGAAGAACGTTTCGTGCCGGTATCACAACTTATTTTTAAATTCATTCGTTAAACTGGTGGCATATCCATGATATGCCACTTTCTGGCAAAAGAACGTAATTAGGGTGAAAGCAACATATCAATATACATTATTTCCTCTTATTTCTCTGGAGTTAATACAACCTCCAAAATTAAAGCTCGGCACTGGTTTAAACTTTCACATAAATATAATATGCCATCAGATATTTTTAATGAAATTAAAACAACTTTAAAAGCATATTTAAAATAGAAATTAAATGAAACTTTAAAATAATGAAATAGTTTACATGTAATTAATTGTTTTTAAATGATTGTATGTAAAAATATATATCAGCCTATAGAGATTTATAATATACAATCATATCTTATCGATGACTTAATTATCATAAGTTAACTTCAAATAAAACATTATTCATTATTTTTTAAGAAGAAATAAGAACATAAATGAAAAGATTAATTTTAAAGAATTAAGACATTAATTATTAAATGACTATTTGGTTAATCTAAAAAATTATTTTTAACAAGGATATACATATGAAAAAAGAGCCGATTAAAACATCAAATCCAGATAATACTGAGTTATCTGTTACGGACAAAGTAGAAATCGAAAACCCTACCATCGCGGTATCTGGAATTGTCTCAGTAACGAACACCTCTGATGGTCGGCTTGAAGTCTTTGCACGCGGCGCCAACAAAGAACTTTCACTCTACCACATCTGGCAAACTGACACTCATTCCGGTTCATGGTCAGGCTGGGCCTTATTAAGTGGCGGACTCACCAGCGCCCCAGATGTCACGAAGAACGCTGATGGCCGACTTGATGTTTTTGTGCGCGATAACGGTAATGGACTCCACCACATCTGGCAAACTGTCCCCCATTCCAATCAGTGGTCTAATTGGACATCCCTAGGGGGAACCTTAATCGACGCCTCAGCTATAAAATAATCTGAAAGGAGCTAGATTCGCACAATACATACGTCATTTTCTGGCCCAATGCATTAAAGAGAACATTCACTGCGCTGCATCGGGCCAGTAGTACCCAAAATAGATTCTTAATTGAATATGTCTGGAAAGCAATCTCTAACAGAATAACCGATTGGTTATCAGATGCTTTGAATAAAATTAAAATAGCTATGACAAAGATATATTTTCAAACACAAGAACAGTGAAACTTTAAAACAGCAAAACAATTCATTTATAATTTATTATTTTTGAATCGCTGTATGTAAAAATATATATAAACGTATGGGATTTTATAATGTAACATCACATTTACCCAATATTTCACAGATCAGAAATCATCATCAAATAAAAATATTCATCATGTCTTTCCCTAATAAAAAAACACAAGCAAGAATATTAATGTAAATATTAAATATATTGCTTAAAGAGGATATATATTATGAAAAAAGAATCTATTAATACATCAACTCCAGATAATACCAAGTTATCTGTCGCAAAAGAAATAGAAACATCCCATGAAATTTCTTGGACGGCGTTACCCGGAATTATCTCGGCGGCAAACAACGCGGATGGTCGACTTGAGGTTTTCGGTATAGGCACCGACAATGCTGTATGGCACAACTGGCAAACGGGACCAAACACCAGATCTTCCTGGTCCGGCTGGCACTCGCTAACTGAAATAGCAACTAGCAAACCCGCCGTTCACATTAACTCAGACGGCAGATTGGAAATATTCGTGCGTGGCACAGATAATGCGCTATGGCATAATTGGCAGACCGCACCCAGCGCCGGTTGGTCAGGCTGGCAATCTTTAGGTGGTCAGATCACCAGCAACCCAGTGGTATATGTCAACTCCGATGGCCGACTTGAGGTCTTTGCACGCAGTTCCGATAACACTCTCTGGCGCATCTGGCAAACCGCTCCCCATGCCGGTCCGTGGTCTAATTGGCAGTCACTAAATGGCGTGCTTACCAGTGATCCCGCGGTATATATCAACGCCAGTGGTCTGCTTGAGGTCTTTGCGCGCAGCAACGATTACTCTCTCTGGTACATCAAGCAAACGACTTCTCATGCCTATCCCTGGACAAACTGGCAGTCACTGAGCGGCGTGATAACGAGCAATCCAGTAGTGATCGCCAACGCTGATGGTCGGCTTGAGGTTTTTGCACGCGGCTCCGATAATGCTCTCTGGCATATCTGGCAAGTTGCTCCTAATGCTGGTTGGACAAACTGGCGCTCACTGTCTGGTGTCATCACCAGCGACCCTGCGGTACACATCAACGCCGACGGTCGGCTTGAGGTCTTTGCACGTGGCCCCGATAACGCTCTCTGGCATATCTGGCAAACGGCAGCATCTGGTGCATGGTCTGAGTGGGCCTCATTGTCTGGTGTGATTACCAGTGCTCCTGCGGTGGCGAAGAATGCCGATGGCCGGCTTGAGGTTTTTGCACGCGGTTCCGATAACGCTCTCTGGCATATTCAGCAAACTACATCATCGTCATGGTCTAGCTGGGCATCCCTCGGCGGCAACTTAATCGACGTTTCAGCCATTAAATAATCTGGAAAGATTAGCTTCACACAAGACACGCATAACTTTCTGGCTTGATGCATTAAAGGAGAACATTCACAGTACTGCATCGGGCCAGTAGTACCTTATTTGCTGAAATTAACCCAATATTCGACACACAAACCGGGTATTCGCTCAAGTTCGCTCCCGTTATTTATGATAAAAATATATTTTTCAAATATAAGTAAAATGAAACCTTAAAACAGAGAAATAATTTATTTATAATTTATTATTTTTGAATGACAGTATGTAAAAATATATATAAACACACTAGGTTTTATAATGTAGCATCTCACCCACTTAATACTTCACGGACCATCAATCAACATCAAATAAAGCATTAATTATTTCTTCAAAGAATAAAGAGTAAAAGTGAGAATATTGATTCACAGAATTAAACATCTTGCTTATTAAATGACTATTTAGTGAATCTAAAGAATTATTTTTAACGAGGATATATATGCAAGAAGAACCTATTAATATACCAAAGCCAGATAATGCCGAGTCACTTGCTGCAAATGAGATAGAAATCGAAAACGCACCAATCGCGTTGTCTGAAATTGTCTCAGTAGTAAACACCTCCGATGGACGGCTCGAAGTTTTTGGTGTGGGCACTGACAATGCCGTGTGGCACAACAGACAAACGGCACCACACTCAGGCTCTTCCTGGTCCGGCTGGATCTCACTTAGCGGAAACGTAACCAGCAAACCTGTCGTTTATATCAATACAGACGGTAGGCTAGAGGTATTCGCACGCGGCACCGATAATGCGCTCTGGCATATCTGGCAAACCGCCGCCAATGCCGGTTGGTCAAACTGGCAATCTTTAGGGGGTACAATTACTAGTAACCCCGCGGTATATGTCAACACCGATGGCCGGCTCGACGTCTTTGCACGCGGCACCGATAATGCACTTTGGCACATCTCACAAACTGCCGCTCATTCCGGTCCGTGGTCGAGCTGGCAATCTTTGAACGGCGTGATCACCAGCAACCCGGCGGTTCATATCAACTCCGACGGCCGGCTTGAAGTCTTTGCGCGTGGTACCGATAACGCACTCTGGCACATCTGGCAAACCGCTCCTGATTCCAATCAGTGGTCAGGTTGGGATTCACTCGGTGGTATAATCACTAGCGATCCTGTCGTCATCGGCACCGCTGATGGCCGGCTTGAAGTCTTTGCGCGCGGCTCCAATAACGCACTCTACCACATCTGGCAAACCATTCCCCATGGCGGCCCGTGGTCCAACTGGGCTTCGTTGAATGGCGTGATCACCAGTGCTCCTGCGGTGGTGAAGAACTCCGATGGCCGGCTTGAAGTTTTTGCACGCGGCACCAATAATGCGCTCTACCACATCTGGCAAACGGTTTCCCATTCCGGTCCGTGGTCTAACTGGGCCACGTTAAATGGCACGATCACCAGCGCGCCAACGGCAGTGGAAGACGCCGATGGTCGGCTTGAAGTTTTTGCGCGTGGCACCGATAACGCACTCTGGAACATCTGGCAAGCCACACCATCGTGGTCCGCTTGGGTATCCCTCAAAGGCAGCTTAATCGACGCTTCAGCAATCAAATAATCTGGAATGAATCCAGCTTTGCACAAGACGAACGTCACCTTCTGGCCCGATACGTTAAGGAAAATATTCACTGTGCTTCATCGGGCCAGTGGTACCTAATTTGCCGGTAAAAATCTCATATTCGATACACAAACCTGGCATCGATTCGAGTTGGCATATTATCGTTGATGACAAGGAGATATTTTGTCTATCTGAAACAGACTATTAGTCGAATATGCCTGGAAAACAACTTCAAACAGAATAACCTCTTTTAGGTACATGATTAAATCAGGATCTACGTTTCTCAATAGCCAGATTATGAATTTTGTGCTTTAATAATGATTCAATAAAATATTTAAAAAAACATTAAACAAATATATTTAAAATAGAAAACAGCGGGGACTTTAAAATGAAAAACAGTTTATTTTAAATTTATTCCACTTAAATAATTTCGTGCAAAACAATATGTAATCACATAATGTGAGACTATATTTAATTAACATTTTACAAGTCAATAACTAACAAAACAAAAACATCTACCCTTTATTTTATTAATAAAATTACATAGGAGACTAGTCAAAAAATCAATATATAAATCAGAATACCTCTCTCATTAAATGATTATTTTATGAATCCGAAAAATTATTTTTAAAGAGAATATACATATGAAAAAAGAACCTATTAAAATGCCAAATCCAAATAATACCGAAGCATATGTTGCAGGTGAGGTAGAAATCGAGAACTCTGCGATAGCGTTATCTGGAATTGTCTCAGTAGCAAACAATGCCGATAATCGACTTGAGGTTTTCGGTGTAAGCACTGACAGCGCAGTGTGGCACAATTGGCAAACAGCACCGCTCCCAAACTCCTCTTGGGCCGGCTGGAACAAGTTTAACGGAGTAGTAACCAGCAAACCTGCCGTTCATCGTAATTCGGACGGTCGATTGGAAGTATTCGTACGTGGTACGGATAATGCACTCTGGCACAACTGGCAGACCGCCGCTGATACCAATACTTGGTCAAGCTGGCAGCCGCTGTATGGAGGTATAACCAGCAACCCTGAGGTATGTCTCAACTCTGACGGCCGACTTGAAGTCTTTGCTCGCGGCACGGATAACGCGCTATGGCACATCTGGCAAACCGCAGCCCATACCAATTCGTGGTCAAACTGGAAATCTCTGGGCGGCACGCTCACGAGTAACCCGGCTGCACATCTCAACGCCGATGGTCGGATTGAAGTCTTTGCTCGCGGTGCCGATAATGCCCTTTGGCACATTTGGCAAACGGCTGCTCACACTGATCAATGGTCAAATTGGCAGTCACTAAAAAGTGTAATCACTAGCGACCCAGTGGTCATCGACAACTGCGATGGTCGGCTCGAAGTCTTTGCTCGCGGTGCCGATAGCACACTCCGGCACATTTCACAGATCGGTTCTGATTCCGTTTCATGGTCAAACTGGCAATGTTTGGATGGTGTGATCACTAGCGCCCCAGCGGCGGTGAAGAATATCTCTGGCCAGCTTGAGGTCTTTGCTCGCGGCGCTGATAACACGCTCTGGCGCACCTGGCAAACTTCCCATAACGGCCCGTGGTCTAACTGGAGCTCATTTACAGGTATTATCGCCAGTGCCCCAACGGTAGCGAAGAATTCAGACGGTCGGATCGAGGTCTTTGTGCTTGGCCTTGACAAAGCGCTCTGGCACCTCTGGCAAACAACTTCATCAACCACATCATCGTGGACCACCTGGGCTCTCATCGGTGGTATCACCTTGATCGATGCTTCAGTGATCAAGTAATCAGAAAAAAGCTGGCTTCACACGAGATAATCATGAGCTGCTGGCCCGGTGCAAAAGGAAAATATCCATTGCGATTCACCGGGCCAGATAGGAGGATAATGGGGCTGTACCCAAATTCTGTATCAGGGCTTTTTTATCATCAATATTCGAGCATTTAACGATTATTTTTGTAAAAGTAGCAAAAAATATATTTTAACCTACACATCTACAACTGATTAATTCATCCGTCATTACTGTCTCACTTAATCTTCATCATTCAACCGCAATGGCTTATATACCCGTTATCTTTCAAGTTGCCTCTTTGTTGGCTGCACTCGCTCACCCCGGTCACATAGTTTGCTATGCTCCCGGGGATTCACTCCCTTGCCGTCTCGATGCATTTTGAAATCCATAGGGTATAAATCAATATATAGTGACTCTTATAATGAATGTATATTACGAGTTACAAACTAATCCAGCCACTCAGTCAGCACTTTCTCTAGAATACTACAGCCATATTTCCTTTTTTCAACAGAAGAAACACTCATAGGAAAGCTGCAAACCATGCTATTTTTCTGCGTCACGGACATCAAAAAAACACGGATTTCGGATTTTTACGGCTGTAATAGTACTACTAACAAATACAGCAAATTTCATCCATATTTAAAATATGATATACATCACAATTTGTAGTAATCAACCGTTTTTATTTTACATCAATGAGAATGGTTGATTTCCATTATATAATCCTATTGAAATAAGCCCTTAGTAAAAATCATTAAGTCATAGTAGAATTTATCACCTTACATAGAGGAATACCAAATGCCTATAAATTTCAGTCCCAAAGTGGGTGAAATATTGGAATGTGACTATGGGAATTACCCAAAAAATAAAGAAGGAAAAATAATAACTAATTTCTATGATGGTCATATACCACCTGAAATGGTAAAAAATCGGCTTGTTGTTATTATAAACGGTAAAATAGATGGCAATGCCTGTATAGTTGTTCCTATATCAAGCAAATGTGATCAAAATAAATTACAACGTGGAATGCACGTTGTAATTGATAAAAACGTTATTGAAAATATGAAATATTTTGAACAAATAACACGTTGGGCAAAAGCGGATCTTGTGCAACAAGTCAGCCGGCAACGGCTACAAAGGCCAAGAACTGATAGAGGTTATTTAAATCAAATTTTACCCAGAGAAATTGTCACTAAAATTCAATTAGCAATAATTAAATCCATAAATGCAAGTCAATTGTTATCGAAATCATGATACTTGATTTTTCCAGTAAGATCGCTGACAATATAGCTGTTGCCCATAGAGGCCCAAAATATTTATCCCCTTTAAGGGACCTGCGAAGCCTAGCTAATTGAATTGCTAGGCTTCTGCCGTTTTAGCATTCCATAACTTCAACAAAGAATTTCCATAAAAAAGCGTTTAGTACATAAAAGCTTAGGCTGCTGGCAAAGTTGATGACAAAAACTAATGAGACACTTGCTCAGATTTTACATTGGTCATACTGGCGGCGGCGACATCAATACCGAACTCAACAATCTCACTATCATCACCGAGGAAATTCTTTACCAACAAGGCAATTACGGCTATAGCATTAGAAAGCAAAAACTAGTCAACATTGGAAAATTCTTTCAACCACTTCAGCAACGCAGCTTTATCATCTTCCACACAAAGCCAATTTAACCAGACCAAAATTACAGCTAAATTTGCGAATTGCTTCCAGATTTTACTTGTGTAAGTTTAAAGCTTGGTGCGATACCATAACGAAAGAATTGATTCACAAACTTAACTAAGACCACTGCATGATTAATACAGAAACCTTCGACACCCACACGCCCATGATGCAACAATATCTCCGTCTTAAAGCACAGCATCCTGATATCCTGCTGTTTTATAGAATGGGAGATTTCTATGAGCTGTTTTATGACGATGCCAAAAAGGCTGCAAAATTGCTGGATATTTCCCTGACCAAACGAGGTCAATCCGCCGGCAATCCTATCCCTATGGCAGGCGTGCCACATCATGCAGTAGAAAACTATTTAGCTAAGCTGGTTCAATTAGGTGAATCAGTCGCTATCTGTGAGCAAATTGGCGATCCTGCCACCAGCAAAGGCCCGGTTGAACGTAAAGTCGTTCGCATCGTTACTCCAGGTACCGTGACAGATGAAGCGTTATTACAGGAACGGCAAGATAATCTGCTGGCGGCTATTTGGCACGATAATCAAGGATTTGGTTATGCCACACTAGACGTGACATCTGGCCGCTTCCAAATATCTGAAATGGCAGAGCTGGAAACGATAGCCGCTGAATTGCAACGTAGCCGTCCTGTCGAATTACTCTATCCTGAAAGTTTTGAGCATATGGCGCTGATTGAAAATTTTCATGGCCTGCGCCGCCGCCCTTTATGGGAATTTGAGCTGGATACCGCAAAACAGCAATTGAACCTGCAATTTGGTACCCGTGATCTCGTCGGTTTTGGTGTGGAAAAAGCAGCACTTGCTCTGCGTGCCGCGGGTTGCCTGTTGCAATATGTCAAAGATACTCAACGCACGGCGCTGCCGCATATCCGTGGCATTACGATGGAACGTCAGCAAGATACGGTTATTATGGATGCCGCAACCCGTCGTAATCTGGAACTGACACAAAATCTGTCTGGCAGTACAGATAATACTCTCGCTTCTGTTCTTGATCTGTGTGTTACCCCAATGGGTAGCCGAATGTTGAAACGCTGGTTGCATGCGCCTGTCAGGGACCGCCAGATATTAGAAAATCGCCAACAAGCTATTGCTACCTTGCAGGAAATTGGCTTGGAGTTGCAGCCATTTTTGCTACAGATAGGTGATCTCGAACGTGTGCTAGCACGCTTGGCTCTACGCTCTGCTCGGCCAAGGGATCTGGCAAGAATGCGTCATGCATTCCAGCAATTACCGGATATCCATCAAGTTATGGACTCCTCAGATTCCCCTTATATCAAGCAATTGCAGAAAAATATCGGCAGGTTTGATGAATTACAGGAATTGCTTGAAAAAGCGATTGTAGAAACACCTCCGGTATTAGTTCGGGATGGTGGCGTAATCGCTCCGGGTTATAACAGTGAACTGGATGAGTGGCGCACACTGGCTGATGGCGCCAGTAACTATCTGGAACAACTGGAAATCCGTGAACGAGAAAAGCTGGGTCTTGATACTCTGAAAGTCGGCTTTAATGGTGTTCATGGCTACTATATTCAAGTCAGCCGAGGGCAGAGCCATCTGGTGCCAATTCACTATGTCCGCCGCCAGACACTGAAAAATGCTGAGCGTTATATCATCCCCGAGCTAAAAGAATATGAAGATAAGGTTCTGACCTCTAAAGGGAAATCTCTGGCAATAGAGAAAGCGCTTTACGAAGAATTATTCGATCTGCTGCTGCCTCATTTGGCCAAATTACAAACCAGCGCCGAAGCACTGGCTGAACTTGATGTATTGGCAAATCTGGCAGAACGCGCTGAAACCCTGAATTATGTTTGCCCAACATTGAGCGATAAACCGGGAATTCAAATCACCGGTGGTCGTCATCCGGTTGTTGAGCAAGTTCTGAGTGAACCATTTATCTCAAACCCACTCTCTTTATCTTCACAGCGGCGTCTGCTGATTATTACCGGTCCAAATATGGGCGGTAAAAGTACCTATATGCGTCAGGCGGCACTTATTACACTTCTGGCCTATATCGGTAGCTTTGTACCGGCTGAAAAAGCGGTCATCGGCCCGGTTGATCGTATATTCACCCGTGTAGGTGCTTCCGATGATCTGGCATCCGGCCGTTCAACCTTCATGGTGGAAATGACCGAAACCGCCAATATCTTGCACAATGCGACAGAACAAAGTTTGGTATTGATGGATGAGATTGGCAGAGGGACATCAACCTACGATGGCCTTTCTCTGGCATGGGCATGTGCAGAAAATCTGGCAAACCGCATTAAAGCAATGACTCTGTTTGCTACTCACTATTTTGAGCTGACCACGTTGCCGGAAAAACTTGAAGGCGTGGTTAATATTCATCTCGATGCGGTAGAGCATGGAGATACCATCGCATTTATGCACAGCGTGCAAGAGGGTGCAGCCAGTAAGAGTTACGGGTTAGCAGTTGCTTCTCTCGCTGGCGTTCCACGTGAAGTGATTAAACGAGCTCGCCAGAAACTTAAAGAGCTGGAATCGCTATCCAACCATGCAACAGCAAGTCATGTCGATACACCACAACTTGCACTACTAACAGAAGAGACATCACCGGCGATTGAAGCATTGGAAAATCTCAATCCAGACTCACTGACTCCGCGTCAAGCATTGGAATGGATTTATCGGCTAAAAGATATGGTGTAAGAACATGTTTGACAAAAGCCTCTTACAACCGATATACCATTTTTTGCAATGTGAAACCCCGGATTTGTGGGTAGATAGAGCAAAACAGCCTGAAAATTTACCTGTGCTTTTACGGGATCATCTATTATGCGAACTGAAAGCAGCACAGAGCGCTATGTTTTTGATCCGCAAGTATGCCGTAGATCAGCGAAGTGAAGATACACTTCTGGCATGGTTTAAACCTTATGAAGATTTTGCTTACAAGAAGATTGGCGATCTCAATTCACTAAAAGGTCAAAACCAAGCGACCAAACAGATCACCGCCAAAGCTAATTCACCCTATAGCCAGGATCTGATTGATAAAATGGTATTGCTGATTAAAGAAGAGTTACATCACTTCTATCAGGTGCTGGAGATCATGGATGAGCGCAATATCAGCTATGAAAGCATCTCTGCCAGCCGTTATGCTAAAGGCATGCTTAGTCACATTACCAACCATGAACCTTATACACTGGTAGATAAGCTGATTATAGGCGCTTACATTGAAGCGCGTTCTTGTGAACGTTTCGCCAAACTCGCTCCTCATCTGGATGAAGATCTGAGTAAATTTTATATCTCGCTGTTGCGCTCTGAAGTGCGTCATTACCAGGACTATCTTTCACTAGCGCAATCTATTGCTAATGAAGATATTACCGAGCGGGTGAACTATTTTGGCCGTGTTGAAGCTGAATTAATTCAAAATCCAGATAGCGATTTTAAATTCCATAGCGGCGTCCCTGTAATTTGAACTGAGTGTAAATTGAAAGGTGAGCTTATATTCACCTTTCACACCGATGATAAACCTCGTTTAAAATAACGAGGTTTGTTTTTCCTTTTTAATAATGTTCTGATCCCGTTTCCCCATTAGATCAATTTGATTTCCCACGGATACGCTATTGTACGCCATAAAAATAGCCAGACTTAAATGGTGAGTTTTTTATTAATTTATTCTATCCAATTGTACTAATAACTATACATGCCATTCTAATACTCCTATATGAAATGTAAAATAATTTCATATCGATAAAGCTACATATTTAAACATAATAAACATATAAGTTTTGATATAACTTCATTTATTAAATAATGCTATATATACCTAGTAACATAGATTTACATTTATTAAGGAAATAATATGCCAAAAAAAGATGTTGACTTTATGAAAGTGTTAGAAAAAAATCTTTGTCCGGCATGCGGAGACAAGGAATGCCCTATCCACAATAAAATGAAGCATATGAGAGACAGTATGAACGAAATTGTGGAGGCATATTTTAAAGATGATATGCTTAAGATAAAAAAAATAAGCGTACAACGTTTTTCTCATTATTATAGTAATTTTAATCATGAAACAATAGAAAACGACACAAGCATGAGTTCAATTGGTCTGTTTAATCATTATAGAGGAGATTCAGGTCAGGAAATAACTCTTTCTAAAATAGGTGTACAAAACAAAATTAGCAATTTGATAAAAACACCCGGTGCTTTTAAAAGAACGGATGGTACCAGTATTCAATCGCGTTTTATCTCACAGATTCAAAACGGTGATCGAACTCATTTTAATAATGCGTACGATTTTGGCACTGAATCCAGACATTTTAATGACCCATTATGGGCTATAGGTGGCGCTAAGGTCAGTGGAAAATTAACGGATGTTAGAGTAGAACCTAGAGGAAATAAATATAATTTATCTGGGGTAATAAATTACAAACTTTATGATAAATTTACAGATCCATATGATACTTTCAATTTGGTTAAAAAGGATCTTAATCCCAATGGAACCCCATTTGATATAACAGGAGCATGGAAAGAGCCCGTAAATTTCAATATCGATAAAAATGTATATGATAATAAAATCAAACCTCTAATTGATAAAAAATAACGGGTATTTACTGTCGTGCATTTAATGCACGACATAATATAGGAACTCAGATAGATTTAGAAAACAGTAAAGTAGCATCGGAGAAAAAATATTAACTAAAATAAAAATAATAATGCTTGCCACCGATGATATTAGTGTTTTCCTTACGTTTTTATCTAAAATAAAAAAATAACTAACCGTTATAGATAATAGAAAAAAAACAATGGTATCAATTAGTCGTGATAACAAAAATATCATTCCACATCCTTTATTGAAAAATCCTTCTTTAATTATACAGCCAATTTTATTAAAAATAATAGCTTTTTTAAAACCATTAAGTTTATATAGTAATCAAAATAGTGACTTGTGCCACAAATATCAGTTATTTTCGATTAATTTTATTGGCGTATCGTTTAGATTCAAGAAGGGCAACCTCAAATTGGCCGGTAACCCCTTAGACTGGATTCTCCCCTTCTCTGAACTGCCACTAATCGAATGTGGAATATCGAGGAGAGCAAGCTATTTGCAATCGATGAAGGTGAGACACATCGATATGCTATTTTGCCTGCCATAAATCATAGTCTATCTGCATCCCCATCCAAACTTGAAGTGAGCTGCCAATAACAACAGACAATTTCAGTGCCATTTCTGGCGAAACATCAGACTTGCCAACAACCAAGCGTTGCACAGTTGATGGCGTTACACCCAGCGTCTTAGCCAGACCTCTAACACTCAAATTCAGAGTCTCCATAGCCTCTTTGACCAATATTCCGGGATGCGGGGGGTTATACATCATAGCCATTAATTAGTGGTAATCCTCATCGTTCATAATATACCCGTCATCTTTCAAGTTGCCTCTTTGTTGGCTGCACTCACTCACCCCGGTCACATCGTTATCTATGCTCCCGGGGATTCGTTCCCTTGCCGTCGCGATGCATCTTGAAATCCATTGGGTATATATAGATATCACCGCCACACAACTTCCCGAAAAAGCGAATTAGGAAAGAAGTTAAAAAAAGGGGCGTTCATCACATCACTGCAATTTAAGTATCAAAAATCTTTGATTGAAATTTATTATCATCATCCCAGACAATTAGAGTCATTCTACAGAGTACTGAAGAACCTGATAATACCAAGCATCAACAATGCAAAAACAGGGACAACAGTTCTTCAGAACCCAAGTAGCCAAACTATTCAACAATTAAGTACGGAATAACGCTTCAATATTCAAACCTTGAGTTTGCATAATATCTTTCAGACGTCGCAAACCTTCGACTTGGATCTGACGCACTCTTTCCCTTGTCAAACCGATCTCTTTGCCCACATCTTCCAGCGTTTCAGCCTCATATCCCAAAAGACCAAAACGACGCGCTAATACTTCACGTTGCTTCGAATTCAACTCAAACAACCATTTGACGATACTCTTTTTCATATCGTCTTCCTGTGTTGTTCCCTCCGGCCCACTTTCATTCTCATCCGATAAAACATCCAATAGCGCTTTATCAGAATCACTGCTAATAGGGGTATCAACCGAAATGATACGTTCATTCAATCGCAACATACGGCTTACGTCATCAACCGGTTTATCCAGTTGCTCTGCTATCTCTTCCGGGCTAGGTTCATGATCCAATTTATGGGCAAGTTCTCTTGCTGTACGCAAGTAGACGTTGAGCTCTTTAACAATATGGATTGGCAACCGAATAGTACGGGTTTGATTCATAATCGCCCGTTCAATGGTTTGCCGAATCCACCATGTTGCATAGGTAGAAAACCTGAACCCGCGCTCCGGGTCAAATTTTTCAACAGCACGGATAAGGCCAAGATTACCTTCTTCAATTAAATCAAGAAGAGCTAAGCCTCTGTTACTGTAACGGCGGGAAATTTTGACAACCAATCGCAAGTTACTTTCGATCATTCTCTGGCGGGCCAGAACATCACCACGTAATGCCCGCCTTGCGAAAAAAACCTCTTCTTCCGCCGTCAGCAAAGGAGAAAAACCAATCTCGCCGAGATAAAGCTGTGTTGCATCAAGAACCCGCTGGCTCATGCCCTGCAATACATCTAAATCATTCTCAAAATCAGTTAGATCACCCTCATTGTTCTTCAATAATTTCTCATCGAAGTCGTCAGCTTCAATACCACTTTCATCTAAATCCGCATCATCATACAACTCGTTAACTTTCAGCGTATTTTGGCTCATAAGCTGCCCCTACCCATGATAATGCAGGCAGAATTCAGCACTCTGCCCAGTTTATCGCTGCGGAAGATAACGCAGCGGGTTTACGGATTTTCCCTTGTAACGAATTTCAAAGTGTAATCTTACAGAGCTGGTACCCGTGCTACCCATAGCGGCAATTTTTTGCCCTGCCTTGATGTCCTGTTGCTCACGAACCAGCATTGTATCGTTATGAGCATAGGCACTCAGGTAGTCATCGTTATGTTTTATAATTATCAGATTTCCATATCCACGTAAGGCATTTCCGGCGTAGACAACTCGACCACCTGCTGTTGCAAATACTGACTGGCCCCTGCTACCTGCAATATCAATCCCTTTGTTACCCCCTTGGGCATCAGAGAAACTCTCAATCACTTTACCTTCAGCCGGCCACATCCAACTGCTGACAGCCCTGTTTCCACTGCTTGCGGTTGTCGTCGGTGACTCTAAATACGTATCGTTTACTGTTGATGTAGTTGCCCGTGGCAACATTTTTACACTCTTTTGCTTCCCAGAATTTGCAGGATACGCATTAGTTGATTGAGAATCAACCAGGGTTGTTTGAATTTGATTATGGTTATAAGTGGTTAACATCCCGCTACTACCGGTCCTCAAAGTCTGCCCCACCGTCAAACTGTAAGGTTCTGAAATATTATTTTTGCTTGCAAGATCACGAAAATCACTACCTGTGATCCAAGCAATATAAAACAGAGTATCACCATGCCTGACTGTATAAGTACTGCCGTTATAGCTACCTTTAGGAATACTGTCATAATCACGGCTATAAACGATTTTCCCCTGCAAATTGCTATCAGCCTCACTCATCGACGAAGGTGAAGATGGCATTGGCGTAGATACAGCAGCATGGCCGGAAGATATTACCGGATAACGACTCCCGCTGCTTTGTTTTTGATCAATACTAGTGATAGGTGCAGGACGAGTTGGTGTATTTGTACAACCTACTAACCAGACTCCCATCAATAAACACGTTACAATCCGCTGTATTTTTTTCATTGGGCTTCCCAAATTCATATTTCCTTCCCCCATAACGGCAAAGATAAGCGTAAAAATTAATAATTCTTAAAGGTTATACATAACCACAAAAATCTCGAAACGAAAATAATTTCGCTTATTAAAGCAAATATAACCATTAATTGAAAAATAGTTGCAATAGACTATGAATTTAAGCCAGTTCCCCTTGCACAAGGGGCACAAAGCGCACAGCTTCGATCACTTCACTATGAAAACCATTGCCATGACGTTTCATGGATTTAAGAATTTGTGTATGCTCGCCAACGGGCAAAACCATCACACCACCATCAGCAAGCTGAAGCATCAATTCTTGTGGGATATACGGAGGCGCAGCGGTCACAATAATAGCATCAAATAACCCACGCGACGGCCATCCTTGCCAACCATCCCCATGACGGGTTGAAACATTATGCAAATCAAGCTGTTTCAATCTCCGTTTAGCCTGCCACTGTAAGCCCTTGATCCGTTCTACCGAGAAAACATGTTTGACCAAATGCGCTAATATTGCTGTCTGATAACCAGAGCCGGTACCAATTTCCAAAACCTTAGCATCCGGTGTTAACTGAAGCAGCTCAGTCATACGGGCAACAATATAAGGCTGAGAAATCGTTTGCCCATAACCAATAGGCAAGGCCGTATTTTCATACGCTTTATGTGCCAGTGCTTCATCGACAAAACGTTCTCTAGGCACGGCAGAAATGGCGGCCAGTAAACGTTCATCATCTATTCCCTGCTGGCGTAATTGTGTCAGCAAATTTTTCATTGCCCGACTCAGCATTCTCCATCAACCTCAGCTTTAGCTAACCAATCTCTTACTAACGCCTGCGCTTTATACGCAGTCAGATCTACCTGTAATGGCGTAATAGATACATATCCCTGTTCCACCGCCGCAAAATCTGTTTCAGGGCCAGCATCATATTTATCTCCCGGTGGCCCCAACCAGTAAAGCATGTTACCTTTCGGATCTTGCATAGAATAAACTTCTTCCGCGGCATGACGGCTACCACAACGTGTCACCCGAAAACCTTTAATGTGCTCAAGTGGCAGATCAGGAACATTCACATTTAAAATATTACCCGCTCTCAAAGGCGTTGTTTGTAGCATTTGTAACAAACGACATGTGATTTCTGTCGCTGTTTCATAATGCAATTCGCCATCAAGTGAAATAGCCAATGCCGGCAACCCCAGATGACGGCCTTCCATCGCAGCCGCAACCGTACCGGAATAAATCACATCATCCCCAAGGTTAGGGCCACGATTAATACCAGAAACAACAATTTCAGGGCGCGGAAGAACCAGCCGATTAACACCGAGATAAACACAATCTGTTGGTGTGCCGCCCAATACCGAAATATCACCATTCTCCAGCGTATTAACACTTAATGAACGATCAAGGGTCAATGCATTAGATGCACCACTCCGATTACGATCAGGAGCAACAACCTGCACATGATAACTTTCACGCAATGCAGCCGCCAAAGCCTGAATCCCTGGAGCGGTCACACCATCATCATTACTCAACAATATTCGTAACATTATTTTGATCCTGATTGATTATTTCCCTGACCACACTGGTAGCAAAACTGCCAGCAGGCAACCAGAAACTGATTTTTACCGTGTCATTATCTTGCCATTGCCAACTCAGATTCTGAGGCTGCACCAGAATCGCCCTACGAGAACCCTCCACCCTTTCACGCTTGATAAGTTCCCACAACGATTCATAAGGCTGCAAATATTGCCGTTCAAAATCCACAGCTTGGTGCTGTGTTCCCAATTCACCGTCACCAGGCAGCGGTGCGGTTATTTGTAATTCTCCATCGCTCACCCGCTGTTGCAATAAAGGCAATTCAGCTTCATCAGCAACAAACCAGCTACCACGCCCTGTTAATTGTAGGGCGTCACCCTTCATTACCTGTTGTTGCTGTTTCAGAGCAACCCGCGCACTGGCTACCGCATTAAACATAGCACTACGACTAGCTGATAGATAAAAACTGCGCTTATTTCTCTCTTTTACTCGGATTTCATTATTTGCCCAACGCTGCGCTTGAATCAGATTCTGCCCATCCCGACCAAAACGCTGTTCACCGAAATAGTTAGGCACACCACTTTGCTGAATCAACTGTAGCCTGTTTTCAACCAATTGGTGATGACTGATTTCCCGCAAAATAAGTGTAAATGAGTTTCCTTTCAATGCGCCAATGCGCAATTTACGTTTCTGACGGGCTGTCGTCAGAACTTCACATCCCTCAAGCTGAAACGAGGCAAAATCAGGATCCTGTTTGCCCGGTAAGTGCAAACAAAACCACTGTTCTGCCACTGCATTACGGTCTTTTAAACCAGCATAGCTGACCGATCTAGACGGTATACCAGCGAAACGAGCGAGGTTATCTGCAACAAATTGAGTATTACAACCCGTTTTACGAATATGCACCATTAAGTGCTCACCTTCTCCATCAGGAGAAAACCCTAAATCTTCACAGACAATAAAATCTTCCGGCGAGGCTTTTAGTCTCCCCGTCGCTTCTGGTTGTCCATACAGCCAATTTAATTCAGCCAATACCATCAATTATTCCTTAACCAGCAAAGCAACCGCTTCGCAAGCAATACCTTCTTTACGCCCAACAAATCCCAATTTTTCGGTGGTTGTGGCTTTAACATTGATATCATCAATGTGACATTGCAGATCTTCTGCCAGATTGACTCTCATTTGTGGGATATGCGGCAACATTTTGGGGGCTTGAGCGATAATCGTAATATCCAGATTGCCAATCCGATAACCCTTTTCTCTAATACGTGAATAGGCTTCACGTAATAATTTACGGCTATCCGCGCCTTTAAACGCCGGATCAGTATCTGGGAATAATTTCCCGATATCGCCCAATGCCGCAGCACCTAACAAAGCATCCGTTGCTGCATGGAGAGCAACATCACCATCGGAATGTGCCAACAACCCTTGTTCATAAGGAATACGAACACCACCGATAATAATCGGTCCTTCACCACCAAATTTATGCACATCGAAACCGTGCCCGATCCTCATGATGTCTGTTCCTTTATTTTCTAGACAGATAAAATTCTGCCAATGCCAAATCTTCAGGGCGCGTGACTTTTATATTGTCCGAACGCCCATTAACCAACACTGGTTGATAGCCGCAATATTCCAGTGCGGAAGCTTCATCTGTGATATTCGCGTGTTGAGAAAGTGCTTTTGACAAACAATCCCTTAGTAACATCAATGGAAAAAACTGCGGTGTCAATGCATGCCAGAGATCTTGCCGTTCTACTGTATGGTCAATAATCTGACCAACCCGTCCGCGTTTCATCGTATCGCGGACCGGCGATGCCAGAATACCACCGCATGCCATATTTCCCTGTTCATCGGCTACTGCCAATTGCAGCAAACGGTCAAGATCGTCACGGTGTAAACAAGGGCGGGCCGCATCATGCACTAAAACCCAGCAATGATCATTGCCAGTCAAATGAACCAGATGATTTAAACCAGCCAGCACAGAATCTGCTCGCTGTTCACCACCGGTTACCGTAGTAATGCGCGAATCTGATGCAATCTCAAGGGATTGAAACTGTGTGTCCGCGGGATTTAAAACAATCACAACATGCTGAATACGGGGATGAGCAAGTAATGCAGCCAAGGTGTGCTCAATAATAGTCTTTCCAGCAATAGACAGGTATTGCTTTGGGCAATCCGAATTCATTCGGCTACCAATACCCGCTGCTGGTACCAAAGCAATAATATCAGCACAGGAACGAAGTAATAGATTGTTCATTTTAATTATTGAGTATTATTTGGAGTCGAGGGACGCGAAGTGTTTTCTTTAGATTTATCAACAATTAAACGATAGAAAGTTTCACCCGGTTTGATCATACCCAATTCACTACGGGATCGCTCTTCGATGGCTTCCTGTCCACCCGTAAGATCATCAATTTCCGCCGATAACTGATCGTTACGCGCTTTAAGTTTGCTGTTATTACGCTCTTGCATCGCAACATCATTCTTAACTCGCACATAATCATGAATGCCGTTTTTACCAAGCCACAGTGAATACTGTAGCCATCCAAGTAAAACCAGTAATAGTAGCGTCAGTTTACCCATTTCCGCCCCCTAAAATATCTGTCAATCATCCCATAACTCAAAGAATGACGCCACTATCACAAAACAGGGTATGAGAAAAATAGTTGAATGCAGCTATTTTACACAAGCACATCACTGAAAACGCAATAATGTGCTTTTTGTTGACGTTATCCGTGATGAATCATTGAGCGTATAATGCCGCTCTTTTCCAATTCCACCAGCAACTGGGCCACGGAGATTTCAACGGATTGCTGGCCTGGAAGATAAATTTCCGGGTTATCGGGAACCTCATAGACTGAATCAATCCCCGTGAAATGACGAATTTCACCGGCACGGGCTTTTTTGTACAATCCTTTTGGATCACGGGATTCACAAATTTCCAGTGGTGTATCGACAAAAACTTCAATAAATTGCCCTGGTTCTAACAGTTCACGAACCTTTTTCCGCTCTGCTTTATGAGGGGAGATAAAAGCCGTCAGCACGACTAAACCCGCATCGACCATCAAACTGGCAACTTCACCCACACGGCGGATATTTTCCTGCCTATCCTGTTCGGAGAAACCCAAATCACTACAAAGGCCATGACGCAAGTTATCACCATCAAGCAAATAAGTTTTTATTCCTCGTTGGAACAGGGCCTGCTCTAAAGCCCCGGCCACAGTGGATTTCCCTGAACCCGATAAACCAGTGAACCAAATAACCAATGCAGGATGTCCATTTTCAATCTCCCGCTGCACTCTGGTCAGTTGATGTGGATGCCAGACAACATTTTCTGATAGCAAATTTTCAATGTCAGCCAATTTATTTACCTCCCAGTAAATCTCTGGCTCCCCAATGAGGGAAATGACGACGAATCAACCGATTCAATTCCAGTTCAAATTCGCTGAATCCTTTTGGCCCTTCATAAACATCTGTCTGAATTTCACGTACCAACCCCGCACCAACAGTGACATTAGTCAGTCGATCGATCAAAATAATGCCGCCAGTGTCGCTATTTTGCTGATAGCTATCGAGCATTAATGGTTCTTCAAAAGAAAATTCCACCGATCCAATGGCATTTAATGGTAAATCAACAGTCACCCGCTGTGTCAGGTGAGTAATATCCACTTGATATTGAATGTTCTCAACTTTCCCACGGCTCTTTTTACCCGCCACTTTGATATCAAGGTTCTGCCCCTGCACCAAAGGCTGTTCAGACATCCATACCACATCCACCAGCGCATGCCGGGTAACCATCATCTCATCATCGGCAGAAATCAGGAGATCACCTCGGCTGATATCAACTTCGTCTTTCAGCACCACCGTAATGGTTTCACCCGGAACAGCAAAATTCAAATCACCATTAAAAGTCACTATCCGCTCCACCTGAGAGCAGATACCGGACGGCATGACTTTAACTTTCTGCCCTTTACGTAAAATCCCAGACGAAAGTGTGCCACTATAACCACGAAAATCGAGATCAGGCCGACTAACATACTGTACCGGGAAGCGCAGTAACTGCTTCGAGGCTTCCTTTTTTACATCAACTGTCTCAAGAATATCCAACAACGTTGGTCCTTCATACCAATCCATATTTCGACTTCTAGTGACAATATTATCGCCATCAAGTGCAGAGATTGGGACAAAATGAACGTCCAAATCTGTCGGCAATTGAGCAGCGAAATTCATATAATTCTGTTTGATCTGATCAAAAACTTCCTGACGATATTCCACCAGATCCATTTTATTCACCGCTACCACCAAATGGCGAATACCTAGCAATGTACTGATAAAACTGTGACGACGGGTCTGCTCCTGAACACCTTTACGCGCATCAATCAACAGAATAGAGAGATCACAGGTCGATGCACCCGTTGCCATATTACGGGTGTACTGCTCATGTCCCGGTGTATCAGCAATGATAAATTTGCGTTTTTCTGTTGAAAAATAACGATAAGCCACATCAATGGTGATACCCTGTTCGCGCTCTGCGGCAAGACCATCCACCAATAAAGCCAGATCTAATTTTTCACCCTGAGTACCGATACGTTTACTGTCATTCTGCAATGTTGAAAGCTGATCTTCGTAGATCTGACGGGTATCATGTAACAAGCGTCCAATCAGAGTACTTTTGCCATCATCCACGCTGCCACACGTCAGGAAACGCAGTAATCCTTTCTCTTGTTGAGCGTGCAGATAAGCTTCCACACCGCCCTGTTGTTTAATTTGATGAGCAATAGTTTCATTCTGTGCAAGTGCTGACATGGTTGTACTCCTTAGAAATAACCTTGACGTTTTTTCAGTTCCATAGAAGCAGATTGATCACTATCAATCAGCCGCCCTTGCCGTTCACTTGTCGTCGATATCAGCATCTCTTCAATAATTTCCGGCAATGTTTCAGCATCAGATTTCACTGCTCCCGTCAGCGGCCAACAACCAAGAGTACGGAAACGAACTTTGCGCTGGCTGATAACTTCGCCAGGTTTCAGATTGATCCGATCGTCATCAACCATAATCAGCGCACCATCACGCTCTATTACCGGACGCGGTTTAGCAAAATAGAGAGGAACAATATCAATTTGCTCCAGATAGATGTATTGCCAGACATCCAGTTCAGTCCAGTTGGAAAGCGGGAATACGCGAATGCTTTCACCTTTGTTAATCTGACCGTTGTAATTACGCCACAATTCAGGACGCTGGTTTTTAGGGTCCCAACGATGTGAACGATCACGGAAGGAATAGATCCTCTCTTTGGCACGTGATTTCTCTTCATCACGACGAGCACCGCCGAAAGCGGCGTCAAAACCATATTTATCCAGCGCCTGTTTTAACCCTTCGGTTTTCATGATGTCAGTATGTTTGGCACTACCATGCACAAATGGATTGATTCCCATTGCTTCCCCTTGCGGGTTGCGATACACCAATAGTTCAAAGCCGTAATTCTTAGCAGTACGATCACGAAACTCGTACATTTCGCGAAATTTCCAGCCCGTATCCACGTGCAGCAAAGGAAATGGCAATGTTCCCGGATAGAACGCCTTGCGTGCAAGATGAAGCATGACCGAAGAATCTTTACCGATAGAGTAAAGCATCACTGGGTTTTCAAACTCGGCGGCCACTTCCCGTATAATATGAATACTTTCAGCTTCAAGTTGCTGCAAGTGTGTCAATCTTTTCTCATCCATTACAACTCCTTATGCTAAATTGACTACTGCCGGACGGCTTATCTTGGCAATAGATTGTTGCCCAAACCAAGCTATCTGATGGTGGAGTTGAGCCACCTCTCCCACCACCAGTAAGGCCGGTGACGGTGCCTGCTGTGCTAACTGTTCCAGTTCAAGCAAAGTACCGGTTAACACTTGCTGCTCTAGACGAGTACCACAACCAATGACGGCTACTGGTGTATCTTCCGCTCGCCCATGTAAAATTAATTGATGACTTATCAAGGCTGCCTTTACCGTCCCCATATAAATCACCAGCGTCTGATGACCTCTAGCCAAAGCAGGCCAATCCAACTCATTACCCTTTTCTCGACAATGACCGGTAATAAAAGTGATACTCTGTGAATGTTCCCGGTGAGTTAGCGGAATTCCTGCATAAGCCGCCGCCCCGATGGCGGCGGTAATGCCCGGTACAACCTGAAAAGGGATACCTGCCGATGCTGCAACTTGTAGTTCTTCACCGCCACGGCCAAAAATAAAGGGATCACCGCCTTTAAGGCGAACCACTTTTTTCCCCTGTCCGGCAAATTTCACAATCAATCGGTTAGTTTCCTCCTGAGAAACAGAGTGATTACCCGCTCTTTTGCCAACGCAAATTTTATCTGCATCACGGCGAACCAGATCCAGTACATCACTGCTCACCAAATGATCATAAAGCACCACATCTGCCTGCTGAATAACCTGTAACCCCTTTAACGTCAGCAATCCCGGATCACCAGGACCAGCCCCAACCAAAACCAGTTCTCCCTGAGAATCAGACTGTTCTAGTTGTTGCTCAAGCTGTTTTTCCGCCTGTTGGATCTGACCGTTTGCAACCAACATAGCGAAACGACCATTGAAAGCCTGTTCCCAAAAAGAACGACGCTGGCGCATGGAAGTTAATCGCTGTTTTACTCGATCACGCCAATTCCCGGCGATGTTTGCCATCATGCCAAGGCTGGAAGGCAGTAACGCTTCTAGTTTCTCGCGGATTAAACGCGCTAATACCGGCGCTTTTCCCGCTGATGAAATCGCCACCAAAACCGGAGAACGGTCGATAATTGATGGAAAAATAAATGAGCAATGAGCTTGATCATCAACCACATTGACCAAAACACTGCGCCTATTCGCCTCAGTAAAAACCTGATGATTCAGAATATAATCATCAGTCGCAGCAATGACCAAAAAGATGCCATCAAGATATTCAGGCTGGAATTCTTCCTTATACCATTCCAACTCACCAGCTTGATAACACTGTTGTAATTCAGAGCACAATTCAGGCGCTACAACTTGTAATAATGCACCTGCCCGTAGTAGTAGAGTCGCCTTACGTGCGGCCACTTCTCCACCACCGACAAGCAATACAAGCCGCCCTTTCAGCTCAACAAATATCGGTAAGTAATCCACGATTGCCCTTGATATCCAGTGAAATATTTATAAGTACTGAAACTGTTTCGAATGAATATATGAGTCGGAGGTAAAGTTATAAAATGACAAAAAGGAATTAATTGTTCTGTAATGGAATATAGGTGATCTCTCCAAAATAGCATTTCATTAGATTGCATGAGGATAAAGATGAAAGTACAAAATACAATGGTTGTCGCTGGACAACAGGCTGTTATTAGCTACGTGCCAGAAATCGGCATGTTCAGGGGTAAATTTTTAGGGCTGTCTGGTTATTGTGATTTTGTCTCTGATAGTATTCAAGGATTGTAAGATGAGGGTGAAATATCTCTACATGAATATCTTGAAGATTGCAACGCATCAGGTATTGAACCTTATGCAAGGCAAGAAAAAATCAAAACATTCACTCTGCGCTACCCCGAATCATTTGGGGAGCGATTACATTGTGCAGCAGCCGAGCATCAGATTTCGGTGAACGCGTTCATCATTGAAACTTTAAATGAGCGAATGAAACACGCGTAAAAATCCATTACACATCAGGATTAAATTGTCTTTCAGACTATTTATATTAATCATCACCCCCGCCCTAAAACACAGCGAGGGCTTTATCATTATTCCCACTCAGGAAATACCGGATTTTTAGTTTTCATGTAACCCACATTCTCGCTTCAAGCCAAAAAAACGGGTTTGTTCTTCACTCATGCCCGGTTCCCATTTTTGGGTTGTATGGATGTCACCAACAGAGAGATAACCTTGTTCCCATAATGGATGATATTCCAAGCCATGCTTTGTCAGATATTGATGCACACGTCGGTTATCCCAGTCGATAATCGGCAAAATCTTAAATATTCCCCGCTGTACAACCAGAACCGGTAATTTTGATCGACTTTCAGATTGCTGACGGCGTAAACCAGCAAACCAACTTTGTGCTCTCAGATTTTTCAAAGCCCGATTCATGGGTTCAACCTTATTAATCTGATTGTAACACTCTATTCCCTCTACGCCTTGTTCCCACAATTTCCCATATCGAGCTTCCTGCCAAGCCGGAGAATGGTCAGCACTGAATACTTGCAAATTCAGTTTCAACTGCGTTGTGAGTTTATCTATGAATTGATAAGTTTCAGGGAATAGATAACCCGTATCAGTAAGAATGACCGGAATGTCAGGATATTCCTGTGTCACTAAATGAAGACATACCGCCGCCTGAATACCAAAACTGGAGGAAAGAACAAACTCCCCTGGCAAATTTTCTAATGCCCAGTTTATCCTCTGGTGAGCATCCATCATTTCAAGCCGCTGATTAATCTCAGCCAGTGATTGCTCTTGCTGTTCAGCAGTCATGCTAACAAATTGAGATAAACTGAATTGACTCATACCGCCTCCTGCCAATCGTAAAAATCGCGGGCTGAATCCAATACCGGTTTGATAATATCTGTGCGGATCAGGAAATCACCAAAACCCTCATTTGGCTGCCTCCCCGTCGCCCAACGCCCAATGAGTTCATCCATGATGGATAAAATCTCTTGTGAGCTGATATTTTCTTTATACATGCGTGGAATACGGGTGCCAATTCGATTACCGCCAAGATGAAGGTTATAACGATCAAGCGCTTTGCCAACTAGCCCTACCTCCGCCAACATCGCTCTACCGCAACCATTCGGACAACCTGTCACCCGCAAAACAATATGTTCATCACCAATACCGTGTTTATTCATCAGTTGTTCAACGTGGGTGACAAACTCCGGTAAAAAACGTTCAGCCTCAGCCATTGCCAATGGACACGTTGGGAAAGAAACACAAGCCATTGAGTTTTCACGCTGAACTGTGGTTTTATCGTCAATCAACCCATGCTGACGGGCGATAGTTTCAATGCGTTGTTTATCACTTTCAGGAATACCAGCAATGATTAAGTTCTGATTGGCCGTCAGGCGAAAATCCCCTTTATGTATTTTTGCAATTTCAGCAACCCCACTTTTCAGCCGCCTGCCGGGGTAGTCCAAAAGGCGACCATTTTCAATAAACAACGTCAAATGCCATTTATCATCGATGCCTTTCAGCCAGCCAATTTGATCACCTCGACCAGTAAATTCATAAGGTCGGATTGCCTCAAATTTCACGCCAGCGCGTCTCTCTACCTCTTCTTTAAAAGTATCAACACCAACCCGCTCCAACGTATATTTGGTTTTGGCATTTTTACGCTCAGTCCGGTTACCCCAATCACGCTGAGTTGTCACCACAGCTTCCGCAATTGCCAGCGTATGTACAAGCGGGATATAACCAAACTCACTCGCCATACGTGGATAGGTATTTTTATCACCGTGAGTCATCGCCAAACCACCACCCACCAACACGTTAAAACCAACCAGCTTGCTACCTTCTGCAATGGCAATAAAATTCAGATCGTTGGCATGCAGATCAACATCATTCTGTGGAGGAATAACTACCGTGGTTTTGAATTTACGCGGCAAATAAGTCGAGCCAAGAATCGGCTCTTCATCGGTCGTTGCGACTTTTTCTTTATCCAACCAGAGTTCAGCATAAGCACGGGTACGCGGCAGTAAATGTTCTGAGATTTTCTTCGCCCATTCGTAAGCTTGCTGATGTAGCTCTGATTGAATAGGATTCGAGGTACAAAGCACATTGCGGTTAACGTCATTCGCCGTCGCGAGCGAATCCAGTCCAACTTGATTCAGCAATTGATGCGCAAGTTTTACATTCCCTTTTAGAATGCCATGAAATTGAAATGTCTGGCGGTTAGTCAACCGGATACTGCCATAAAGGGTATTCTCTTCAGCAAACTTATCAATGCCCAACCATTGTTGTGGCGTAATCACGCCACCCGGCAGACGACAGCGCAACATTATTGCATGACGTGGCTCCAGTTTTTGCTCTGTGCGTTCAGCACGGATATCACGATCATCCTGCTGATACATGCCATGAAAACGAATCAACAGGAAATTGTCCCCTTCAAAACCTCCCGTCAAGCCATTAGTTAAATCTTCACTGATCGTACCTCGCAGGAAATTACTCTCCTGCTTCATACGCTCACTGTCAGCCAGTTTACCTTCGACAATCAAAGGACCATGTTGTTTATCATTCATTAGTACACATCCCTCTGATAACGGCGCTCAAGGCGCAGTTCACTTAAAAATTCATCTGCCTGTTCGGTATCCATACCGCCATGTTCAGCAATAATATCCAACAACGCATGTTCCACATCTTTCGCCATGCGGTTTGCATCACCACACACGTACAGATGTGCTCCTTCCTTTATCCAACGCCATACTTCTTCACCTTGCTCACGCAGCTTGTCCTGAACATAAACTTTATGCTGTTGATCACGGGACCATGCCAGATCAATACGGGTTAACAGGCCATCTTTGACATAACGCTGCCACTCCACTTGATAGAGAAAATCTTCAGTAAAATGTGGATTACCAAAGAACAGCCAATTTTTCCCTTCCGCGCCATCGGCCTCTCTTTGCTGCATAAACGCCCGAAATGGCGCAATTCCGGTTCCCGGCCCAATCATGATGACAGGCGTGCGAGGATCAGCAGGCAGACGAAAATTATCGTTATGCTCAATAAAAATACGAATATCGCCATTTTCCTGTAAGCGATCTGCTAGATAGCCGGATGCACCGCCGGTGCGGGCTCGCCCATCAATTTCATAACGAACCACACCAACTGTAAGATGAACTTCATTTTCCACTTCTGCCTGAGAAGAAGAAATTGAATAGAGTCTTGGTGTCAAAGGCCGTAGCAAATCAATAAATTGCTGCGCCTCTGGTTGAGAAGCCGCTTCTCTTATCATATCGGCGATCGGTTTATTGTGAGCGTATTGCTGTAATGCTTGTTTATCAGCAATCAAAGAAAGTAATTTTTCATCTTTCGCGAGAACCGCGTATTTTTCCACAATCACACTGGTATTTTGGGTTAGCTCAACATGGCTGATCAACGCTTCTCTTAATGACAATTTCTGACCATTAACCTCAACTTGTTCTGTTCCCTGCAACCAGAGCAAATTCAACACTTCATCCACCAGCTCCGGATCATTTTCAAACCAAACACCCAAAGCATCACCTGGCTGATAACGCAAACCTGAATCACCCAGATCAATTTCAATATGACGAACATCTTTATCAGAACTACGACCCGTTATTTTCTGACGGGTAGCTAAGGCCGCAGTCAATGGCGCCTGTTTAGTATAAGAAGTTGAGAAAATTTCATTTACCGATCCATTCTGTGCAGTAGTAATCACAGTCCCTGTCTCAGCCGGAACACGCTGTTTCAAGATCTCAGTTAATTGTTTACGCCACTGAGCCGCAACCTGTTGATATTCCACATCACCATCCACACGCTCCAGAAGTTGTTGAGCACCTAATTCATTCAAACGATTATCGAAATCTTTTCCAGCCTGGCAGAAGCGTTCATAAGAGGTATCACCCAGACCAAAAACCGCAAATACCGTATCATTCAGCTTCGGCGCCTTTTTAGAATAGAGATATTTATACAATGCAACCGCTTCCTCGGCAGGTTCTCCTTCACCTTGAGTAGAAGCAATAATTATCAGTATTTTCTCTTGAGCAATTTGTTTGAATTTATAATCACTGGCATTGAACAAATTGACATTGAGTTTCTCTGCCAACAAATCATCACGGAGCTGCTCAGCTAAACGACGAGCATTACCAGTTTGTGAAGCTGAAATTAATGTAATCGTCTCCTGTGCCGGAACCGCAGGAGCCACAACCTGAACCTGTGGTTGGTGATTCACCATTCCCCAAAAATAACCAGACAGCCAAGCTAATTGAGTCGGTGAAAAATCCCCAACTGCCGATTGCAAACGCGCTAGTTGTTCAGGTGAAACCGGAAGAAGTGAAATTGAAGGTGGTTTTATGCTCATTATCCTGTTTATCCTGTGCTGCCCTTTACGATTACAAATGTCCGTTATTTTTAGTAAATAAAATAAATAGGGATGGTTTGTAAGGTTATCTCAGCGACTTGTTACTATTTAAAGAAACTATCGCAATATCAAATAACCAAAACGCCTAACCATATTTACAGATTTAATATATCTATAAAACAGTTAATAAGAGCAATGGCAAAAAAATGAAAAAACCAGGTTTAATTCAGAAGATCGGGTAGAATAGCGGGTTTTTTGAAGTCAGGGAGAACCACTATGAGCACAACGATTTTTAAAGATTTTCAGTTTGAAGCCGCCCACCGTCTGCCACATGTCCCAGAAGGCCATAAATGCGGTCGTCTGCATGGACACTCATTTATGGTACGACTGGAAATTACCGGGGAGGTCGATCCTCATAGTGGCTGGATTATGGACTTTGCCGATTTAAAAGCCCTATTCAAACCTGTTTGGGAACAGCTAGATCACCATTACCTGAACGATATCCCTGGACTGGAAAATCCAACCAGCGAAGTATTGGCAACCTGGATTTGGCATAAAGTTAAACCAATAGTTCCACAACTCAGTGCCGTTATGGTGAAAGAAACCTGTAATGCGGGATGTATTTTCCGCGGCAAATGAAACAACTTACTGCACCAGGAAACCTCCAGTGCAGTAAGCTTTTCTCAGGCAATATTCAAATATTTATGTGTTTGCATAGACAACCGCCAATTACGGGCAATACAGGTTTCAATACATAAACGGGTAGCATCTTCTTTCTGGCTAATCGGTTGCAGTGCAATAATGCGTGATGAGTTGCCATCTAATGTCGCCAATAACCCATCCAATGCTTCAATATCTCTTTCCCTCGCAACCGGATATTTTATTTCATTAGCCCTTTGTAAAGCTTGCTGCAATACCTGGTAACCACCACGCATATTAACTTTTGGTGAAACTGTCACCCAAGTAGCAACAGAACATTTAACATGATACGTTCCACTAGTTTCTATCTGGCATTGGTAGCCAAGGCTTTCTAACTCTTCGGTCAGAGGAATAAGATCATAAAGACAAGGCTCACCACCAGTAATAACAACGTGACGTGCGGTATATTTCTGTTGAACAAACAGCACCGCAATTTGCTTAGGCGAAGCTTCACTCCATTCATTGCTTTCACTCGTCTTCAGTAAAATTGTCTCCAATGTCCGTTGCTTTTCCGCTTCTTTCTCCCAAGTGTGCTTAGTATCACACCAGCTACAACCAACCGGACACCCTTGTAGACGAATAAAAATTGCCGGGACTCCGGTAAAAAAACCTTCTCCCTGCAATGTCTGGAATATTTCGTTAATCGGGTAAAACATAAAAATCTCTGGTTTCATTAAGCAAGGGCGCATTATTGCAGATATCTATCCCTCGAACATCAATCTTTATGATAAGGTACGGGGTTTGCTTCGCTTAGCTAACATGCGACTTGTCGAGGCATTGTGTGCTTAAAATATATCTAGCACTGAGAAAGTGACAGGAATAAATAATGCAGAATAATGAAACTCAGCTGAAACGGGGTCTAACCGGGCGGCACATCCGCTTTATGGCATTAGGTTCCGCAATAGGCACAGGGCTGTTCTATGGCTCCGCAGCTGCTATTCAGCAAGCTGGTCCCGCCGTATTACTCGCCTATTTAATCGGCGGTGCTGCCGTATTTATGGTGATGCGTGCATTAGGTGAAATGGCTGTTCACCATCCAGTAGCCGGTTCTTTTTCACACTATGCCAGCCATTACCTCGGACCTTTAGCCGGATTTCTAACCGGATGGAATTATATATTCGAAATGCTGATCGTCTGCCTGGCTGACGTTACTGCATTTGGTTTTTATATGAAGCTCTGGTTCCCTCATGTGGAACAGTGGATCTGGGTACTAAGCATTGTCTGCTTTATTGGCGCAATTAATCTTTGTCATGTGAAGATTTTCGGTGAAATGGAATTCTGGCTTTCTATTGTGAAAGTCACCGCAATTATCGCTATGATTATCGGTGGTATGACCATCATGGTTTATGGATTCGGTCAAGAAACAGATCATGCAACCGGTATTGCCAGTTTGTGGGAATATGGCGGTTTTATGCCTAATGGCATCAGTGGCGTGATAGCTTCACTCGCCATTGTGATGTTTGCTTTTGGTGGTATTGAAGTCATTGGTATCACTGCCAGTGAGGCAAAAAACCCCGAGAAAACGATTCCAAAAGCAATCAATGCTGTCCCTTTCCGTATTCTGCTGTTCTATGTACTGACTCTGTTTATTTTAATGTGTATCTATCCGTGGAATCAGATCGGTCAAGAAGGTAGCCCATTCGTACAGATTTTTTCTAGCTTGGGTATCAATTCTGCTGCTAACATTCTCAATATCGTAGTGATTACTGCCGCAGTTTCAGCAATCAATAGCGATATTTTTGGTGCTGGCCGTATGATGTACGGCATGGCCCAAGAAGGACAAGCGCCTAAATCATTCACCAAGCTGAGCCGTAATGGCGTACCCTGGATGACTGTAATCGTTATGTCAGCAGTTCTATTAATTGGGGTTATACTCAACTATATGATTCCGGAAGAAATTTTCATTATCATTGCCTCTATCGCAACATTTGCTACTGTATGGGTATGGTTAATGATCCTACTTTCTCAGGTTGCTATGCGTCGCAAAATGAGCAAAGAAGAAGTTAAGGCCCTGAAATTCCCCGTTCCTATGTGGCCAATAGCACCTGCATTAACCATTATCTTTATGATATTTGTTATTGTATTACTGGGCTATTTCGAAAAAACCCGCATTGCATTAATTGTGGGAATCACATGGGTAATCTTATTATCAATCACCTATTTCTTTAGCAAAAAGAAAAATATTTCTCAAATCCATCAGATAAAAAAATAATTTTCCTTCATAAATGCCAGATTAATCTGGCATTTATTTTAATTATCCAAATGAAATATATTTAATATTTATCTTAATATAATTTCAACATATTAATTAAAATAATTTATATATTATCTCAATATAAATAAATTTTATTTTTAATAATATAAACCCGTCGAAACATATAATAAAAAGTTACAACGAAGTAAGAATGATATAATATTTTTAAGCTATAAAGTCATGTTTTTTCAATGAATTAAATAAGAATTTAATTCATTGAAAAATAGACGGATATATTCTTATAATAAAGAATTGGTAGATTCACATAATAAGTGCAACATCGTTAATCTGGAAGTAAACATGTTCGTATACCCTTAAATAATTCATTCGGTGTCTTCCCACCCCGTGTTTTTCGGGGGCGATGATTTAATCTGTTTACC